>NZ_JAMXRU010000025.1 GCF_024124745.1 Aeromicrobium sp. CnD17-E | reverse complement strand
TGCCGGGGGCGGCGGCGCGACGCGCGGCCTCGGCCTCGCGCTCGGCGCGCGTGCCCGCGACCTCGCCCTTGTAGATCCACACCTTGACGCCGATGCGACCGAAGGTGGTCTTGGCCTCGTAGAAGCCGTAGTCGACGTCGGCGCGGAGCGTGTGCAGGGGCACGCGGCCCTCGCGGTAGAACTCCGAGCGGCTCATCTCGGCACCGCCGAGACGGCCCGAGCACTGGATGCGGATGCCCTTGGCGCCGGAGCGCATGGTCGTCTGCATCGCCTTGCGCATCGCGCGACGGAACTGCACGCGACCGCTCAGCTGCTCGGCCACGCCCTGCGCGACGAGCTGGGCGTCGAGCTCGGGCTGCTTGACCTCGAGGATGTTGAGCTGCACCTGCTTGCCGGTGAGCTTCTCCAGCTCGCCGCGGATGCGGTCGGCCTCGGCGCCACGGCGACCGATGACGATGCCCGGACGCGCGGTGTGGATGTCGACGCGGACGCGGTCACGCGTGCGCTCGATCTCCACGCGGCTGATGCCGGCGCGGTCCATGCCCTTGGTCAGGAGCTTGCGGATCTTGACGTCCTCGCCGACGTAGCTGCTGTACAGCTTGTCGGCGTACCAGCGGCTCTTGTGGTCGGTGGAGATGCCCAGGCGGAAGCCGTGCGGGTTGATCTTCTGGCCCATGGTCAGCGACCGCCCTTCTTCGTGTTCTTGCGCGACTGCGGCACGTCGGCGGACGGCTGCACGACGACGGTGAGGTGGCTGGTGCGCTTGAGGATGCGGTTGGCCGCACCCTTCGCGCGCGGACGCCACCGCTTCATCGTCGGGCCCTCCTCGACGAGCACCGTGGAGATCACGAGGTCGGACGCGTCCAGACCCTCGGTGGTCACGGCGTTCGCGACGGCGGACTCGACCAGCTTGTAGAAGTTGGACGCGACGGCCTGCGGGGCGAACTGCAGGATGGCGAGCGCCTCCTGCGTGTCCATGCCGCGGACCAGGTCGCCGACGCGGCGCGCCTTCTGCGGGGTGACCCGCACGAAGCGGGCCACGGCGAACGCGCCCGCGGCGTCGCCGAGCAGGCGCTCGCGGCGCGCGCTGACGTTCTCTCGGGTAGCTGCACTCATCGCCTCTTGGCCTTTCGGTCGTCCTTCTCGTGACCGCGGAAGGTGCGGGTGGGGGCGAACTCGCCCAGCTTGTGCCCGACCATCGCGTCGGTGATGAACACCGGGACGTGCTTGCGGCCGTCGTGCACGGCGATCGTGTGTCCGATGAAGGACGGCAGGATCATCGAGCGACGCGACCAGGTCTTGATCACGGTGTGGGTTCCGGCATCGTTCTGAGCGTCCACCTTCTTCTCGAGGTGGCCGTCGACGAAGGGACCCTTCTTCAAACTACGGGGCATTCTCTACTCCTGGATTCCTGAGCTCGTCGAGGCTCAGCGGCCGGACTTGCGGCGGCGGACGATCATCTGGTCACTGGCCTTGCGCTTGCGCGTACGGCCCTCGGGCTTGCCCCAGGGCGAGACCGGGTGGCGACCACCCGAGGTCTTGCCCTCACCGCCACCGTGCGGGTGGTCGATCGGGTTCATGGCCACACCACGGACGGTCGGGCGCTTGCCCTTCCAGCGGTTGCGGCCGGCCTTGCCCCAGTTGATGTTGGACTGCTCGGCGTTGCCGACCTCGCCGATGGTGGCGCGGCAGCGGACGTCGACGTAGCGCATCTCGCCGGAGGGCAGACGCAGCTGGGCGCGCGAGCCCTCCTTGGCGACGAGCTGCACGCGCACACCGGCGGAGCGGCCCATCTTGGCGCCGCCACCCGGACGCAGCTCCACGGCGTGGATCTGCGTGCCGACGGGGATGTTGCGCAGCGGCAGGTTGTTGCCGACCTTGATGTCCGCGGTCGGGCCGGCCTCGATGGCCTGGCCCTGGCGGATGCCGTCGGGCGCGATGATGTAGCGCTTCTCGCCGTCGGCGTAGTGCAGGAGCGCGATGCGCGCGGTGCGGTTGGGGTCGTACTCGATGTGAGCGACCTTGGCCGGCACGCCGTCCTTGTCGTAGCGCTTGAAGTCGATCACGCGGTAGGCGCGCTTGTGACCGCCACCCTGGTGACGCGTGGTGATGCGACCCTGGTTGTTGCGGCCACCCTTCTTGGGCAGCGGCTCGACGAGGGACTTCTCCGGCGTGGTCCGGGTGATCTCGGCGAAGTCGGCGACGCTGGAGCCACGACGGCCCGGCGTGGTCGGCTTGTACTTACGGATAGCCATGTCTGATCAGTCCTCAGCTCGGGCTCGAGAAGATGTCGATGCTCTGGCCGGCGGCGACGCTCACGATGGCCCGCTTGGTGTCCTTGCGCTTTCCGAGCCCGTTGCGGGTGCGGCGCGTCTTGCCCTTGCGGTTCAGCGTGTTCACGGCCGTCACCTTGACGCCGAACACGTTCTCGACGGCGATCTTGATCTCCGTCTTGTTCGCGTCGGGGTGAACCAGGAACGTGTACTTGTTGTCGTCGATGAGCGCGTACGTCTTCTCGGAGACGACGGGCGCGATCAGGACGTCGCGGTGGTCCTTGTGCAGGGTGCTCATGCGGTCACTCACCAGCCTTCTCGAAACCGGCGGCCTGCGCGGTCTCCTCGGTGTCGAACCAGACCTCGGCGACCGTCTGGTCGTACCAGGGGCTGTCCGGCGTGTGGAACTTCATCGAGTCGACGTTGCCCTTGATCTCGTGACCCTTGGGCGCGTTGCCGCTCTTGAGCGGGGCCTTGGAGCCGGGGCCGTAGGGCTGCGTCTTGGTCGCGCCCTCCGCGCCGGACTCCTCGGTCGCCGGGGCGGCCTCGGCCTGCGCCGGAGCCTCCTGGGCGGCCGGAGCCTTCTTCGCGGACGCCTTCTTCGCCGGCTTCGCGGCGGGCTTGGCGTCGGCCTCGACGACGGCCGCGCTGAGCGCGATCGTCTCGGCACCCTCGGTGGAGCGCGCCTCGACGAAGGCCTCGAAGGCCTCCTGCGTGAAGATCACGTCGTCGCTGAGCACGACGTCGTAGGTGTTCAGCTGGTCGAAGGTCAGCACGACGAGGTCGGTGACGTTGCGCAGGCTGAGGGCCGTGACGGCGTCCTCACGACGCACGACGACGAGCACCCGGCGACGCGTGGTCAGCTCGGCGATCGCGGCGACGGCGGCCTTGGTGGAGGGCGCCTCGCCCGTGACGAGCGACTCGACGACGTGCAGGCGACCCGAGCGGGCCCGGTCCGAGAGGGCTCCGCGCAGGGCGGCGGCCTTCATCTTCTTGGGCGTGCGCTGGTCGTAGCTGCGCGGCGTCGGGCCGTGCACGACACCACCGCCGGTGTAGTGCGGGGCGCGGATCGAGCCCTGGCGGGCGCGGCCGGTGCCCTTCTGGCGGTACGGCTTCTTGCCACCGCCGCGGACCTCGCCGCGCGACTTGACGTCGTGCGTGCCCTGACGGGCGGCGGCGAGCTGCGCGGTGACGACCTGGTGGATCAGGGGGATGTTCGTCTGCACGCCGAAGATGTCGACGGGCAGCGCGGCATCGATGGTCTTGACAGCCATGGATCAGGCTCCCTTCGCGCCGGTGCTGGAGGCGGACTTGGCCGCGGAGCGGACCACGACGAGTCCACCCTTCGGGCCGGGGACCGCACCCTTCACGAGGATGACGCCCTTGGCGGCATCCACGGCGTGGACGGTCAGGTTCTGGGTGGTGACGGTCTCGGCGCCCATGTGGCCGGCCATGCGCAGACCCTTGAAGACGCGACCCGGGGTGGCGCAGCCACCGATCGAGCCGGGCTTGCGGTGGTTGCGGTGCGCGCCGTGCGAGGCGGAGACACCGGCGAAGCCGTGACGCTTCATGACGCCGGCGAAGCCCTTGCCCTTGCTGGTGGCGGTCACGTCGATCTCGTCGCCGGCGGCGAAGATCTCCGGGGAGATCTCCTGGCCGAGCGTGTAGTCACCGATCGCCTCGGTGCGGATCTCGACGACGTGACGACGCGGCGTGACGCCGGCCTTCGCGAAGTGGCCGGCCTGCGGCTTGGTGATCTTGCGGCCGTCGATCTCGCCGAAGCCGATCTGGACGGCGGTGTAGCCGTCGGTCTCGGCGGTGCGGACCTGCGTGACCACGTTCGTCTCGGCGGCGAGGACGGTGACGGGGACGATCTTGCCCTCGTCGTCCCAGACCTGCGTCATGCCGAGCTTGCGGCCGAGGAGGCCGCGCGCGTTGACGGTGGAGGAGGTGCTCATGGTGTTCTCGTCCTCCCTCAGAGCTTGATCTCGATGTCGACACCGGCCGGCAGGTCGAGTCGCATGAGCGAGTCGACGGTCTTCGGCGTCGGGTCGATGATGTCGATGAGCCGCTTGTGCGTACGCATCTCGAAGTGCTCGCGGCTGTCCTTGTACTTGTGCGGCGACCGGATCACGCAGAACACGTTCTTCTCGGTCGGCAGGGGCACGGGGCCGGCCACGGAGGCTCCGGTGCGCGTGACCGTGTCGACGATCTTGCGCGCCGAGGTGTCGATCACCTCGTGGTCATAGGCCTTGAGCCGGATACGGATCTTCTGTCCCGCCATGCTCTGGTCGTCCTTACTCTTCGTCAGCTTGGTGTGCCCCTGGGGCTTGTTCTCCCTGGAGGGGATCGCTCCCCTCCGCCCCCCGAGGTCGGGCGTGTCGCGGTGGTGACCACGAGCGTGCGCGAACCTTCTGGAGTTGGGTGGTTGGACTTCCGGTCGCGGGCCGCGGCCTCCAGGGAGTCCGCGTCACGTCGCTTCCAGCAGTCAGGCCGGACACCGTGCAGCGCGCTCGTCGACCCCGGCGTGAGTTCCGGGCGGGCACGCCCCAGCGATCCGGCCGGAGCAACCGCACTAGTCTGACAGACTCCCCCGCCGGAACACAAATCGGCCCCCGGCGCGGACCTGCGGTTTACCACGGGACCGTGGTAAACGTCGTCCGCCCGCGGCAAACTTCCCGCGGGACGACGACCGTTGCCGCGGGAAGTGGGCGCTCGCGCCGTCGCTCAGCGGGTGGCGAGAGGCACGTAGAGCCGTCTCGACTGCGCGAGACCCTCGAGGATCATGCGCGCGGTCGCCGCGCGTCGGGCCGGACCCAGGTCGACCCATCCCCACCTCGACATGCCCCACCGCCTGTCCCTCACGGCGTCCTCGCGCTGCTTCTCCTGGACGAGCGCGCGCACGTCGCCGTCCCCGAACGGGTTGAGCCTGCCGAGCTTGACCATCCCGTCGAACTCGCCGCAGTGCCGACTCTCCTCCCACAGGAAGTCGAGCCGCGCCGAGCGACCGTCCCTCAGGACCAGCGTGCGCTGCAGCTCGGGGCGCGGCAGGTCGAAGCGCCACATGAGGTACAACGAGCGCACCTCGCCCACCGTCTCGGCGCGCCCGTCGCTCATCCGCAACGACAGCCGAGCGTGCCGGGCACCCGGCCAGTGCCCGATCTCCTCCAGACGCGGCTCGAGCTCGACGTCGACGACGGCCGAGCGGAGTCCGCTCGACGCGATCACCATGCCCTCCTCGATGCCGACCGTGCAGGCGCACTCGAGCACGGTGCGCGTCGGAGCCGTGACCAGCCGGCCGTCGACCTCCACGACGTCGGCGTCCTCGAGCCGGTTCTCGTGGAACACCACACCGGCCTCCCGTCGCCCGCCTCCCCCGTCGACGCGCGTCAGGTGGACGAGTTCGAGGTCCACGTTCCAGACGTCGAGCCCGTGGAGGACGGCGGCCGTCACGTGGGACGCGGCGACGGTCGGTCCGAGCTTGTCGAGCACCGCCTTGGCGACGATGGCATGCCTCTCGACAGCGTCCGCGAGCTGCCAGAGGTCGTAGGGGACGTAGGTGCCGTGCCGCACCCGTGCGAGGAGACGGCTCGCGCAGGCCTGCCGGATCTGGGCGTCGGAGACACCTGAAGCGTTCAGCTGGTGCCGGAACAGGTACCCACCCTGAGCGGTCGCGATGGTCACGAGGTCGTCGAGCATGGTTCGACACTCGTCGACCTGGCCACGTCAGGACAGCACCCGACGCCGGCCTGTGCACGAACGCGGGGCGAGGCGCTGGTCCGAGGCAGGCCTGTGGACACGCTTCCCTGGGCAAAGGTCGTCCTCCCGCGGCAAGCATGCCGCGGGAGGACGACGTTCACCACGGTCCCGTGGTAAACCGCAGAACACGACGAAGCCCCTCGGACCCGAAGGTCCGAGGGGCTTCGCTCAGCAGTGCTGGTGTGTCGTCAGATCACTTGTTGATCTTGGTGACACGGCCGGCGCCGACGGTACGGCCGCCCTCGCGGATGGCGAAGCGCAGGCCCTCCTCCATGGCGATCGGCTGGATGAGCTGGACGCTCATCTCGGTGTTGTCGCCGGGCATGACCATCTCGGTGCCCTCGGGCAGCGTGACGACGCCGGTGACGTCCGTGGTCCGGAAGTAGAACTGCGGACGGTAGTTGTTGAAGAACGGCGTGTGACGGCCACCCTCCTCCTTGGACAGGATGTAGACCTGGCCCTCGAACTCCGTGTGCGGGGTGGTCGAGCCGGGGGCGATGATGACCATGCCGCGCTCGACGTCCTCGCGCTTCGTACCACGGAGCAGGAGGCCGACGTTCTCGCCCGCCTGGCCCTCGTCGAGGAGCTTGCGGAACATCTCGATGCCGGTGACCGTCGTGGTCTGCTTGGTCTCACGGATGCCGACGATGTCGACGGTCTCGTTGACCTTGATGATGCCGCGCTCGATACGACCGGTGATGACGGTGCCACGACCGGTGATCGTGAAGACGTCCTCGACCGGCATGAGGAACGGCTTGTCCGTCTCACGCGGGGGCAGCGGGATGTACTCGTCGACCGCGTTCATGAGCTCGAGGATCGACTCGCCCCACTTGGCGTCACCCTGCAGCGCGGGGTGGGCCGCGACCTTCACGACGGGGACGTTGTCGCCGTCGAACTCCTGGTCGGAGAGCAGCTCACGGACCTCGAGCTCGACGAGCTCCAGGATCTCCTCGTCGTCGACCATGTCGCACTTGTTGAGCGCGACGACCATGGCCGGGACGCCGACCTGGCGGGCCAGGAGGACGTGCTCACGCGTCTGCGGCATGGGGCCGTCGGTGGCGGCGACCACGAGGATCGCGCCGTCCATCTGCGCCGCACCCGTGATCATGTTCTTCACGTAGTCGGCGTGGCCGGGGCAGTCGACGTGGGCGTAGTGACGGTTCTCCGTCTGGTACTCCACGTGCGCGATCGAGATCGTGATGCCGCGCTGACGCTCCTCGGGAGCCTTGTCGATCTGGTCGAAGGCCGAGGCCTCGTTCAGGTCGGGGTACTTGTCGTGCAGCACCTTGGTGATCGCCGCCGTGAGCGTCGTCTTACCGTGGTCGATGTGACCGATGGTGCCGATGTTCATGTGCGGCTTGGTCCGCTCGAACTTCGCCTTAGCCACTGTGGGCTCCTCCTGGGTTGAGTGTTGCGCTGTCTGATGTGGTGCTGGGTCTGAAAGCCGTCGGGTCCCGCTGGGAGACCTAGGCCACCTTACCGATGACGCCGTTGGTTACTCGCCGCGGGCCTTCTTGATGATCTCCTCCGCGACGGCCTTGGGGACCTCGGCATAGGAGTCGAACTGCATCGAGTACGACGCGCGGCCGGAGGTCTTGGACCTCAGGTCGCCCACGTAGCCGAACATCTCCGAGAGCGGGACCAGGGCCTTGATGACCTTGGCTCCGCCGTAGCCCTCCTCCATCGCCTGGACCTGTCCACGGCGGGAGTTGAGGTCGCCGATCACGTCGCCCATGTAGTCCTCGGGCGTCGTGACCTCGACGGCGAACATCGGCTCGAGCAGGGCCGGGTCGGCCTTGCGCGCGGCCTCCTTGAAGGCCATGTTGCCGGCCAGCTTGAACGCCAGCTCGCTGGAGTCGACGTCGTGGTAGGCGCCGTCCTCGAGGGTGAACTTGACGTCGACCATCGGGTAGCCGGCGAGGACGCCGAACTCCATGGCCGCCTGTCCACCGGCGTCGACCGAGGGGATGTACTCCTTCGGCACGCGGCCACCGGTGACCTCGTTGACGAACTCGTAGCCGCCCTCGCCACCGGCGTCGGGGCCGTTGGGGGCCACGCCGATGACGACCTTGGCGAACTGGCCCGAACCACCGGTCTGCTTCTTGTGCGTGTAGCTGTGACCCGTGACGGCGCGCTTGATGGTCTCGCGGTACGCGACCTGCGGCTTGCCGACGTTGGCCTCGACCTTGAACTCGCGCTTCATGCGGTCGACCAGGATGTCGAGGTGCAGCTCGCCCATGCCGGCGATGATCGTCTGACCGGTCTCCTCGTCGGTGTGGACCTGGAACGTCGGGTCCTCCTCGGCGAGCTTCTGGATCGCGACGCCGAGCTTCTCCTGGTCGCTCTTCGTCTTCGGCTCGATGGCGACCTGGATGACCGGGTCGGGGAACGTCATCGACTCGAGGACGATCGGGCTCGCCGAGTCCGCCAGGGTCTCGCCCGTGGTGGTGTCCTTGAGGCCCATGACGGCCACGATCTGGCCGGCGCCGACCGACGCGATCTCCTCACGCTTGTTGGCGTGCATCTGGTAGACCTTGCCGATCCGCTCCTTGCGGCCCTTGGTGACGTTGAGCACCTGGGTGCCCGCCTCCAGACGACCGGAGTAGACGCGCACGAAGGTCAGCTTGCCCAGGTGCGGGTCGGTCGCGATCTTGAACGCCAGACCGGCGAACGGCGCGTCCTCCGACGGCGGACGGGTGGCCTCGACCGACTCGTCCTTCGCGTCGTGGCCCTTGACGTCACCGACGTCGATGGGCGACGGCAGGAAGTCGACGACGGCGTCGAGCAGGGGCTGGACGCCCTTGTTCTTGAACGCCGTGCCGCACAGGACCGGGTTGAGCTGTGCCGCGAGCGTCGCGCGACGGATGGCCGCCTTCAGCTCCTCGACGGAGATGTCCTCGCCCTCGAGGTACTTCTCGGCGATCTCGTCGTCGACGTCGGACAGCGTCTCCAGCAGGGCCTCGCGACCCTCGGCGGCGGCGTCGGCCAGGTCGGCGGGGATGTCCTCGACGGTGTAGTCCTCACCGATCGTGGTCTCGCCGCGCCAGGTGAGCGCGCGCATGCCGACGAGGTCGACGACACCGAGGAAGTCGCTCTCGGCGCCGATCGGGATCTGCAGCACCAGCGGCGTGGCGCCGAGGCGCTCGCGGATGGTCTTGACGCAGAAGTCGAACGAGGCGCCCGTGCGGTCGAGCTTGTTGACGAAGCACATGCGCGGCACGCCGTACTTGTCGGCCTGACGCCACACGGTCTCGGACTGGGGCTCGACACCGGCGACACCGTCGAAGACGGCGACGGCACCGTCGAGGACGCGCAGCGAGCGCTCGACCTCGACCGTGAAGTCGACGTGCCCGGGGGTGTCGATGATGTTGATCTGGTGGTCCTTCCACCAGCAGGTGGTGGCGGCGGACGTGATCGTGATGCCGCGCTCCTGCTCCTGCTCCATCCAGTCCATGGTGGCGCCACCGTCGTGGACCTCACCGATCTTGTACGTGATCCCGGTGTAGAAGAGGATCCGCTCGGTGGTGGTGGTCTTGCCGGCATCGATGTGCGCCATGATGCCGATGTTGCGGACGCGGGTGAGGTCCGTCGTGATGTCGGTTGCCACGGTGAGCTACCAGTTCCTTACGTCGAAGATGGATGCTGCTGGAATCACCAGCGGTAGTGGGCGAAGGCGCGGTTGGCCTCGGCCATCTTGTGCGTGTCCTCGCGCTTCTTGACGCTGCCGCCGAGGCCGTTGCTGGCGTCGAGGAGCTCGTTCATGAGGCGCTCGGCCATGGTCTTCTCGCGACGCTCGCCGGCGTACTTGACCAGCCAGCGCAGCGCGAGGGTGGTCTGACGCGCGGGGCGCACCTCGATCGGGACCTGGTAGGTCGCACCGCCGACACGACGGGACTTGACCTCCAGGGCCGGCTTGACGTTGTCGAGCGCACGCTTGAGCGTGACGACCGGGTCGGTGCCGGACTTGTCGCGGGTGCCCTCGAGCGCGGTGTAGACGATGCGCTGCGCGGTCTGCTTCTTGCCGTCCACGAGGATCTTGTTGATCAGCTGCGTGACGAGCTGGTTGTTGTAGACCGGGTCGGTCTCGGGAATCCGCTTCGGCGCGGGGCCCTTGCGAGGCATCAGCTCTTCTCCTTCTTCGCGCCGTAACGGCTGCGAGCCTGCTTGCGGCCCTTGACACCCTGGGTGTCGAGGGAGCCGCGGACGATCTTGTAGCGCACACCCGGGAGGTCCTTCACACGACCACCACGCACGAGCACGATGGAGTGCTCCTGGAGGTTGTGACCCTCACCGGGGATGTAGGCCGTGACCTCGGTGCCCGAGGACAGGCGCACGCGAGCAACCTTGCGCAGCGCGGAGTTCGGCTTCTTCGGCGTGGTGGTGTACACGCGGGTGCACACACCGCGGCGCTGCGGCGAGCCCTTGAGGGCCGGCGTGCTGGTCTTGGTCACCTTGCTCTGGCGACCCTTGCGGACCAACTGGTTGATCGTGGGCACTACGAACTTCTTTCTTCAGGCGAGAAGGACTCTGAGTCGTGCTGCACTCGCCGCCGGAACTGGTGCGAGGTGGCGGGATGCGCGCAGCGTCCTGGACAATCCAGGCACAGCACTCAACAGTACCTCCCGGCACCAGCCCGGGCAAATTCCGGGGTGCGCGGTCGCCGTCGTCGTGCTGGTGGGCTCGGGCTGTGGTGGGGGTGGGCTGCGGGCGCCTCGGGCTGGCTGAGCGCTCGGCCGCGGCTGCGTCGGTGCGGTTTCCCTCTCGGGTGGGGCTGCGTCGGCGCGGCTCGTCGTGGCGGCGGGTTCCGCAAGGGCCTCGACCGGGCGGCTGGCGACCGCGCTGGTCTGGGGTCTCGGGCTGCCGGTTTGTGCTGGGGTGGACGCAGGAACCTGCGTTGGCGCGTCCCATCGGTGGATCTGCCACCTTCTGAGCGCCCTTCAGGTGGTGGATCCACCGCTGAGCGGGTCGGACGGGGCAGTGCTTCTCCCTTCTCGTGGACCGTGCCACGAGAAGGGAGAAGCGCTGCCCACCCCACCCCGAGCGCACCTACGATTCTCCCTTCGTGCGCTGAAGCCCGGATGCTTCTGCGACTGCTACGGGATCCCGGAGCAATCGCAGAAGCCTTGGCCCTCCCGCACACGAACGCCGAATCCTGCGTCCACAGCGCGGGCCACAGCCCGAGGACCCAGCCCACGGGCCCGCCCAGCCGCCCGGTCGAGGCCCTTGCGGAGGCCACCCCCAGCGCCAGCCGAGGCAGCGCACCAGCAAGTCCGGACGTCCTGCGGCGGCGCCCCCCCGACGTACCGCAGCCCCGACCTCGGCGAGGTCGGGGCTGCGGTGCGGGGTGGGTCAGAGGGTGGTGCCGGCGGAGCGGAGGTCCTGGCAGGCCTCGACGACGCGGGCGGCCATGCCGGCCTCGGCGGCCTTGCCCCAGGCGCGCGGGTCGTAGGCCTTCTTGTTGCCGACCTCGCCGTCGACCTTGAGCACGCCGTCGTAGTTGCTGAACATGTGGTCGGCGACGGGGCGCGTGAACGCGTACTGGGTGTCGGTGTCGACGTTCATCTTGACGACGCCGTAGTCGACGGCGGCGGAGATCTCCTCGGGCAGGGAGCCGGAGCCGCCGTGGAAGACGAAGTCGAACGCGTCCTCCTTGCCGTACTTGGCGGCGACGGCCTCCTGCGCGGCCTTCAGCACCTCGGGGCGCAGCTTGACGTTGCCGGGCTTGTACACGCCGTGCACGTTGCCGAACGTGAGCGCGGTCAGGTAGCGGCCCTTCTCGCCGAGGCCGAGCGCCTCGACCGTGGCCAGGGCGTCCTCGGGGGTCGTGTAGAGGTGCTCGCCCATCCCGCCCTCGACGCCGTCCTCCTCGCCGCCGACGACACCGATCTCGACCTCGAGGATGATGTGCGCGGCAGCGGCCTTGGCGAGCAGCTCCTGCGCGATGACGAGGTTCTCGTCGAGCGGCACGGCCGAGCCGTCCCACATGTGCGACTGGAAGTACGGCAGGCCGCCGCCCTTCACGCGCTCCGTGGAGGCCTCGATGAGCGGGCGGACGAAGCCGTCGAGCTTGTCCTTCGGGCAGTGGTCGGTGTGCAGGGCGACATTGATCGGGTACTTCTTGGCGACCTCGTGCGCGAACGCCGCGAACCCGAGCGAGCCGGAGACCATGTTCTTGACCGTGGGGCCCGAGAAGTAGTCGGCGCCGCCGGTGGAGACCTGGATGATGCCGTCGGACTCGGCCTCGGCGAAGCCGGCGAGGGCGGCGTTGAGCGTCTGCGACGACGACACGTTGATGGCCGGGAAGGCGAACGACTCGCTCTTGGCCTTGTCGAGCATCGCGGCGTAGGTCTCGGGGGTGGCGACGGGCATGGAGTCTCCTTGCAGGGCGGCCGGACGGCGGTGCGCCCAGCCTACTGGTCGAGCTGCTTCACGAGCGCACGGGCGAGGACCTGCACCTGGCTCCACACCGACGAGAACGGCGGCGCGTACGACAGGTCGGTCATGACGAGCTCGTCGACGGTCATCCCCGACCAGAGGGCCATCGCGGCGGTGTCGATGCGCACCGCTCCCCCGCGACCGACGAGCTGCACGCCGAGCAGCCGCCGGGTGCCGCGCTCGGCGAGGCCCCAGAGGGTCATCGGCTCCGCGCCGGGGTAGTAGCCGGCGACGGTCGTCGTCTCGACGTCGGCGCTCACGGTGTCCAGGCCCGCGTCGTCGGCCTGGGCGCGGCCGAGGCCGGCGCGGGCGATCTCGAGGTCGCAGAACTTGGTGATGGCGGTCTGCACGACGCCGGGGAAGGTCCGCCCCGACCAGTCCGCACCGAGCGACGCGGCGATCGACTCGCCGGCGACCATGCCCTGCTTGTTCGCGTGCGTGCCGAGGGGCAGGTGGATCAGGGACGACGTGAGCCGGTCGTGGGTGACGACGCAGTCACCCGCCGACCACACGTCGGCGACGAGCGAGCCGTCGGGCGCGAGCACGCGCTGCTGGTCGTCGGTGACGATGCCGTCCTTCGTGCCGAGGTCGGCGACGTCGGCGAGCAGCTCGCTGCGGGGGACGACGCCGAAGGCCGCCACGACGAGGTCGGCCGCGAACGTGTCCTCGTCGGTGCGCACGGCGGTCACCGCACCGTCGTCGCCGACGTCGAAGCCGGTGACCGCGGCCTCGGTGACCATGTGCGCACCCTTCTCGCGCATCGCGTCGGCGATGACCTCGCCGATCTCGTCCTCGACGATGGGCAGAGGTGTCGACTCGCGCTCGACGACCGTCACGTCGAGTCCTCGTGCCAGGCAGGCCTCGGCCATCTCGATGCCGATGTAGCCGCTGCCGACGACGACGGCCCGCCGGGCGCCGGCGTGGATGCGGTCGATGACCTGCTGGCCGTCGACGAGGTCCTTGACGCTCATGACGCCGGGCGCGTGGACGCCCGGGAGGTCCGGCCGGATCGAGCCGGCCCCCGTCGCGACGAGCAGGCGGTCGTAGCCGAGCGTGTGCTCGCCCGCCAGGTCGCGGTAGCGCACCTCGTGGGCGTCGACGTCGACCGCCACCACCTCGCTGCCGAGGCGCACGTCGATGCCGCGCTCGCGGTGCTCCTCGGGCGAGCGGGCCACGAGGCCGTCCGGCCCGTCGATCTCGCCGGCCACCCAGTAGGGCACGCCGCACGCGGAGTAGGACGTGTGGTGGCCCCGCTCGAGGACGACGACCTCGACGTCCGGGAGGAGGCGGTGGACGGCGGAGGCGCCGGTCATCCCGGCCGCGTCACCCCCGACGACGACGACGCGAGTCATGGCTCGAGCCTAAAGTCGGTCCGCGTCGTCCGCAGTCCCGAACCCCTTCTCGAACCAGTGCCGGGCGTGGGGGTTGTCGTTGTAGCGCTCGATCTCCGCGTACCCGGCGGAGCGGTACAGGGTCAGGGCGGCGACGAGCTGGTCGTTGGTGTCGAGCCGAACGCGGCGGTAGCCGAGGGCGCGGGCGTGCTCCTCGAGCGTGGCCAGCAGCCGACGCCCCAGGCCGGTGCCGCGCGCCCGCGCGTCGACCCACATGCGCTTCACCTCGGCCGACCCGTCGCCGAGGTCGCGCAGCGCCCCGCAGCCGAGCACCTCGCCGTCGAGCTCGCCGCCCCCGGCCGTGGCGAGCAGGAAGACGCCCGTCGGCCCGCGGTAGGGGTCGAGGTCGTCGGGCCCCGGCGCGTAGCCGTCCGCGAGGGTGGCGTCGACCTCGCCCAGGTACGACGTCAGCGCGGCGTGGGCGCGCGGGTCGTCGGGGTCGACGACGTCGAGGCGGACGGACGGGACGGTGGGGGCGGTCAAGGCGACTCCTCGGCGTGCTCACGGATCCATGCGTGCATGGCGATGGCGGCGGCCGCTCCGGCGTTGATCGAGCGGGTCGAGCCGAACTGGGCGATGGAGAGGGTGGTGGCGCAGGCCTCGCGGGCAGCGTCGCTCAGGCCGGGGCCCTCCTGGCCGAAGAGCAGGACGCAGGCACGCGGCAGCGAGGTCGTCTCGAGCGGCACCGCACCGGGCAGGTTGTCGACGCCCAGCAGCGGCAGGCCACGCGTCGCCGCCCAGGAGGCGAGGTCGGCTGCGTCGGCGTGGTGCTCGACGTGCAGGTAGCGGTCGGTGACCATCGCGCCCCGACGGTTCCACCGACGCCGGCCGACGACGTGGACGGCCGCGACGTTGAACGCGTTCGCCGTGCGCACGACGGAGCCGATGTTGAAGTCGTGCTGCCAGTTCTCGACGGCCACGTGCAACGGGTGTCGTCGGGTGTCGAGGTCGGCGACGATCGCGTCGACGGTCCAGTAGCGGTAGCGGTCGACCACGTTGCGGCGGTCGCCGTCGGCGAGCAGCGCAGGGTCGAGGCGTGGGTCGTCGGGGACGGGTCCCACCCAGGGGCCGACGCCGACCTCGTCGCTGCGCTCGTGCTGCTCGCTCACGCGCCGTACTGGTCGCGGTACGCCCGGGCCGCCTGCAGGTGCTCGGCGTGCCGGCCGGACTCCTCGAGGTACTCGATGACGTGGTCGAAGGTCACGATCGCCTCGACCGGGACGCCGAGGTCGCGGCGCACCTCGTCGACCGCCGACAGCTCGCCCGTGCCGCGCTCCTGGCGGTCGACGGCGACGACGATGCCGGCCAGCTCGGCGCCGGCGGCCTCCACGATCGGCACGACCTCGCGGATCGCCTTGCCCGAGGTGATGACGTCGTCGACGAGCAGCACCCGGCCGCGCAGCGGGGCGCCGACCACGACACCGCCCTCCCCGTGGTCCTTCGCCTCCTTGCGGTTGAAGCTCCAGGGGACGTCGCGGTCCTGCGCCTCGGCGAGCTGCACGGCCGTGGCCGCCGCGATCGGGATGCCCTTGTAGGCGGGGCCGAGCAGGACGTCGAACGCCGGGGCACGCTCGGTGATCGCCGCGGCGTAGAAGCGTCCGAGACCCGCGAGCCGGGCGCCGGTGTCGAAGCCGCCGGCGTTGAAGAAGTAGGGCGACGTGCGGCCGGACTTCAGCGTGAACGAGCCGAAGCGCAGGACGTCGTGACCGATCGCGAACTCGACGAACGCGCGCTGGTAGTCGTGCATCGGGGCAGGGGCTCCTAGGCGCTGGGAAGCGGGATCTTGCGCTCCGGGTCCGACTTGTCGACGATCCGGACGAGGTCGCCGACCACGACGTTGCGGTTGTCGGTGTGGAACAGCTCCGAGCAGGTGAGCATGGTCAGGACGTTCTTGGTGGGCGGCTCGCCGCGCAGCGTCGGGTCGGGCACCTGCTGCAGCGGCCAGCCCTCGGTGAAGTCGACCGTGATCGAGTCGCCCGCGTTGCGCAGGACGTAGGTGAAGACGGCCGTGCGCGTCTCGACGTACACGCGGTCGCCCTTGCGCAGCTTGAGGAAGTCGCGGAACGGCTCGCCGTGCGTGACCCGGTGGCCGGCGATGGCGAAGTTGCCGAGCTCGCCCGGCAGGTCGCCCTTGGGGTAGAAGCCGACGCCCTTCGCGAGCGAGCCGGGGTCGAAGCCCTTGACGATGGGGACCTCGTAGTCCTTGCCGAAGCGGGGCACGCGCAGCAGACCGATGTTCTTGCCGTCGGTGCCGTTCTTCCAGTCCTCGGAGATCGCCTCGCGCACCTGGGCCTGCTGCTGCTTGGAGACGATGTTGGTGCCCCAGTACTGCCAGGCGACGTAGCCGAGCACGCTCAGCCCGGCGAGCACGAGGACGAGGCCGATCGCCCCGACGACCGAGAACCGGCGCCGCGGACCCCGACGTCCACCGCCGGGGGCGGGGCGCGGAGGGGCCACGGTGCTCATGTCGGAGATTGTGTCATCCCCTGCCTGACGCCCCGACCGATCGTCGATGTGACCCACATCTCAGCCCGCGAGCGGACATTTCTGGCCGTTCCGGTGGAGACGCTCGCGGCGCGTGCCTATAGTGAAGTCGCTGCCCCGCCGTTTCACCCCCCGAGAACGGCGGGGCAGCTTCATGCCTCCACGCCTCGACGCTGCCCTCAGGCCATGATGCCGAGCGGCCGCTGCACCAGCCCCGGGAAGACCGCGGAGACGTCGACCTCCGGGAAGCGCGAGCGCAGCACCTCGGCCACGACGTCGCGGTAGTCGGTGGTGACGGCCAGGTCGCCGTCGACCTGCTGCTCCGTGCCGAGCCCGGGCCACCGGGCGTGCACGCGACCGCCCCTGACTCCCGCGCCCATGAGCAGGGCGCAGCTGCCGTACCCGTGGTCGACGCCGTTGGCGCCGTTCTCGCGCAGCCGACGTCCGAACTCGCTCATCGTCACGAGCGTGACGCGGTCGGCCGCCGGCCCGAGGTCGGTGAAGAACGCGGCCAGGTTCGTGGCGAGCTCCTCGATGCGGGCCGCCACGTTCCAGCGCAGACCGATGTGGTGGTCCCACCCGCCGGCGTCGATGGCGATGGCGCGCACGCCGAGGCCCGACGTGACGAGGCCGGCGGCGTGCGCCATGGCGCGGCCCGTGTCGCCGGAGGCGTAGCGCGCACCGTTGGCGGGCGGTCTCCGCGCGGCGTCGGCGATGCTGCGGGTGCGTCGGGACAGGGCGTAGGCGTCGAGTCCCGCGGAGCCGACGACGCCGCCACGGCGGCCGTAGGTCGTCTGCAGGAAGCTGCCCAGGGCGCCGCTCAGCCGCGCGTCGTCGGCGAACGGCAGACCGAGGTCGTCGACCGTCTCGGTGGCGACGGCCGGCGCGGGACCGAGCAGCGACGTCGGCATGGTCGTGCTGCCGAGCTGCATCGCGTCGAGCACGTCGGGCTGCGTGCCGAGCCCGGTGATCATGCGGTTGATCCAGCCCACGCGGGCGCTGCTGCCGGGGTCGGCGTCCTCGAGCTCCTCCATCGCCTCGAAGTGGCTGCGGTTGGGGGCCGGGAGCCCGACGGCGTGCACCGCGGCGAGGCTGCCGGCCTGCCACCAGCGCGACAGCGGCGCGAACTTCGGGTGCAGGCCGAACGTGGCGTCGGCGTGCAGCAGCTCGGTGGCCTTGAGCGCCGTGGTCGGGCGGGCGGCGTGGTAGGCCGCCTCCGCGTGCGGCACCACCATCGACAGGCCGTCGGCCCCACCGCGCAGCGACAGCACGACGAGGACGTTCCCGCCGGTGGCGCCGTAGACGGCCGACGTCAGGACGTCGCCGACCATCGACGTGACGACCCCGCCGAGCCCGAGGGCCGCGCCGGAGGCGAGGAGCGAGCGTCGGGTGAGGCCGTAGTCGACGCACCCGCAGTCGTCGGTGCCGGTCATCGCAGCATCCCCTCCGGGGTGTTGAGCACGGTGCCGCGGATGAGGGTCAGGTGCCAGCCCGACACGTCGGCCACGGTCTTGTAGACCGACCCCGAGGCACGGTTGAGCATGGTCGCGACCGCGGCCTGGGTGGTGGCGTCGGCGGGTCGGCCCACGAGCAGCCGCGACTGGTGGTCGACGATCTCCGCGAGCGTGCGCGGGAAGGCGGTCGGGAGCACCGAGGCGGGGGCGGGGAACGCCTGTCCGTCGGCGGAGTTCCAGCGCCCCGCCAGGCTGTAGTGCTGGTTCCAGGCGCCGAGCATGCGCGACGGCGAGGCCCACGTCGTGGACCCTTCCGGGTAGCCGTCGGGGCGCGGCCAGCCGTACGGCTCCTGGCCGAGGCGGCCCGCGGCCCACACGAGGTTGGCGGGGAACGCGTCCTTGCCCCGGAAGCGGACCGGGCGGATGCCGAGCGCCCGCACCGACGCCACGACGTCCTCGACCGGCGCCCGCAGCGTGCGGCGCCGGGCCGCGAGGAACTCCGGGTGGGTCCGGAGCGCCTTGAGCGTCGCGCGGACGTCGCTGCGCGAGGCCCGGTAGGCGGCGGTCACGCTGCGCACGAGCGACGGCGACGGGTCGTCGCCGACGAGCCGGACGCACAGCCGGCGCGCCACCCGCTCGGCGGTGGCGGGGTGCAGCGCCAGGTGGTCGAGGTAGGCCGCCAGGGCCGGTCGACCGTCGGCGGCGGCGTTCGCGTGGGTGAAGCCGAGCACGCGCACGCGACCCGTCCAGTGGTCCTCCGGCGCGTAGGAGGCCGCGAAGGTGTCGAACACCTTGACCTTGTGACCCGTGAGCAGACGGGCGGAGTCCTTCACGTCGTCCTCGGTGTAGCCCGACGCGCGCCCGACCGTGTACAGCTCGAGGAGCTCACGGCCGAGGTTCTCGTTGATGCCGCGCTTGGTGTTGAGGTCGTTGTTGAGCCAGCCCGACATGGCCGGGTGCACGACCGCCGCGCGCAGCAGCTGCCGGTAGCTCGTCAGGGCGAGGCCGCGCAGGGTCTGGTCGTAGTGGAAGCGCCACGGGAAGCTGCGGTCGTGGCCGACCGGCACGTACAGCAGGTTTGACCACACGTCGTGCAGCACCTCCTGCAGCTGCCGGCGCGTGAGGATCTTCTGCACCATCGAGTACTGCGCGAGGTCGAAGCCGTACTGCCAGGCGCCCGACCGTCCGGACCTGACCTCGGCCCAGGCCTTCGCGGGCGTGTGCCCGAGCCGCGGCCACCAGGTGTGCACGGTGGCGGACGGGTCGGCGACCGACGTCGGGGTCAGCTGCGTCGCGAACCAGCGCTCGGCGCCCCCGGCCGCCCGCACCGCGGCGGTGAGCTGCTCGTCGACGCCGAAGGAGAAGCGGGTCACGAGGTGACGGTCGCGCTCGGTCAGCGTGTACGGCCGCACCGACGCGGAGATGCGCGTGGCCATGGTCCCCCTCTCCCTCGGACGTCGAGGACGTCCGACCCGGACCGGCTCCCCCCGGTCCGCGGGCCGCTCCCTCGACCCACGCACCATCATGGGACCAAAGTCCCTGGTCGTCAGGGAAACGCGTCAAGTGGTGCCCGGCTCGCCGTCCCGCGGGCGCGTAGGGTCGCGAGGGATGAGGACGCAGAGCAGCCGGATCGACGGCCTGGGCACCACGATCTTCGCGCGGATGAGCGCGCTCGCCGCCGCGACGGGCGCCGTGAACCTCGGTCAGGGCTTCCCCGACACCGACGGGCCCGACGTCGTGCGCGAGGCAGCGGTCGAGGCGCTGCGCGGCGGCGCGAACCAGTACGCGCCCGGGGTCGGCGTGCCCGCCCTGCGCGAGGCCGTCGCCGAGCACCAGCGCCGCTGGTACGGCCTCGACGTCGATCCCGACACCGAGGTCGTCGTGACGACCGGCGCCACCGAGGCGATCGCCGCCGCGGTGCTGGGCATCGTCGAGCCCGGCGACGAGGTCGTCGTGCTCGAGCCGTACTACGACTCCTACGTCGCGGTGCTCCAGATGGCCGGCGCGGTGCGTCGACCCGTGACGCTGCGCGCGCCCGACTTCCGGCTCCCGCGCGAGCAGCTGCGCGCCGCCGTGACGCCACGGACGACCGCGATCCTGCTGAACACGCCGCACAACCCGACCGGCACCGTGCTGACCCCGGACGAGCTCGCGGCCGTCGCGCAGGTGGCGCGCGAGCACGACCTCGTCGTCATCAGCGACGAGGTGTACGAGCACCTCACCTTCGACGTCCCCCACGTGCCGATCGCGACGCTGCCGGGCATGTGGGAGCGGACGCTCACGATCTCCAGCGGCGGCAAGACGTTCTCCTTCACCGGCTGGAAGGTCGGGTGGGCGAGCGGGCCGGCGCCCCTCGTCGCGTCGGTGCTCGGCGCCAAGCAGTTCCTGACCTTCACGTCGGGGTCGCCGCTGCAGCCCGCCGTCGCCGCGGCCCTGCGGCTCGACGACGACTACTTCGCGGACTTCCGCGCGGGGATGCGCGCACGTCGCGACCGGCTCTGCGCGGGGCTGGCCGACGTCGGCCTCGGCGTCGTCGTGCCCGACGGCACGTACTTCGCCACCACCGACATCCGCCCGCTCGGGTTCGAGGACGGCCTCGACTTCTGCCTGCGCCTGCCCGAGCTGGCCGGGGTCGTCGCCGTCCCCCACCAGGTGTTCCACGACCCCGACACCCCCCTCGAGGACAACCCCGGCCGCCCCTACGTCCGGTGGGCGTTCTGCAAGCGTCCCGAGGTGATCGACGAGGCCGTGCGTCGGCTCAGGTCGCTGCGGGTCTGACGGTTTACCACGGTCCCGTGGTGAACGTCGTCCTCCCGGGGGAATTTTGCCTCGGGGGGACGGGGTTTACCACGGGACCGTGGTAAACCGTGCCGGTCGCTCAGCGGTAGCGGGGGGCGCGGCCGCCGGCCTGGACGTCGCGGGCGAGGACGGGGAGGACGCGGGGGGCGACGAGCTCGCTGAGCACGACGATGCTCGTGGAGCGGACGATCGAGCCCGAGGTGCTCATGTGGAGCAGCACGTCCTGCAGGTCGGCGTGCGAGGACGCGGCGATCTTGCAGACGACGTCGGCGGTGCCGCTCGTGACGTAGGCCTCGAGCACGTTCGGCAGCGACTCGAGCTCGGCGCGCACGTCGTCGAGGCGGCCCTGCGCGATCTCCAGCGTCGCGAAGGCGAGGACGGTGTGGCCGGCGGCGGCGAGGTCGACGTCGGGGCCGTAGCCCGTGATGACGCCCGACGCCTCCATCTTCGCCAGCCGCGACTGCACGGTCGCGCGGGCGACGCCGACGACCCGCGACAGCTCGAGGTCACCCGCGCGCGGGTGCTCACGCAGCGCCTCGACGAGGGCGAGGTCGAGAGCATCCACGGCGACTCCTGGGCAGATCGACTAGTCCACAGCCACCCTACTCGGCAGAGGTGGCCGACCTGACCAGGACGAGACGGGCAGGTTGCCAAGACGCGACCCAGCAGGTGACCTGGGGCACATGACGACCACGCCGACGCACGCCCCGACGACCGACCAGACCGCCGCCCTCACCGGCAGCGAGCGGCTCGCCCAGCTCGACCTCGACCAGCTCCGCCAGCTCGTGGGCCTCGTCGAGTACGACGCCTCGCACGACCCGTTCCCCGTCACCGGCTGGGACGCGGTCGTGTGGGCGGTCGGCAACGCGACGCAGGCCGCCGGCTACTACGAGAACGTCTACGGCATGGAGGTCGTCGCCTACTCGGGCCCGGAGACCGGCAACCGCGACCACCACGCCTACGTGCTCCAGGGCGGCGCCGTCCGGTTCGTGCTGTGCGGTGCCGTCGACCCCGACTCGGCGATCGCCGACCACCACCGCGCGCACGGCGACGGCGTCGTCGACATCGCCCTCGAGGTGCCCGACGTCGACCGCTGCGTCGAGCACGCCCGCGCGCAGGGCGCCACGGTGCTCGAGGAGCCGCACGACGTGACCGACGAGCACGGCACCGTCCGCCGGGCGGCGATCGCGACGTACGGCGACACGCGCCACTCCCTCGTCGACCGCAGCCGGTACTCCGGTCCGTACCTGCCCGGCTTCGTCGAGCGCCGCACCACCGCCGCGCGCCCCGGCACGGCGGGGGTGCCGGGCCACGGGCGGCAGGACAGCACGGCGGGGGTGCCGGGCCACGGGCGGCAGAACGACGCCGTGTTCCAGGCGCTCGACCACGTCGTCGGCAACGTCGAGCTGGGTCACATGGACGAGTGGGTCGACTTCTACCACCGGGTCATGGGCTTCACGAACATGGCCGAGTTCATCGGCGACGACATCGCGACCGACTACTCGGCGCTGATGAGCAAGGTCGTGGCCAGCGGCAACCACCGGGTGAAGTTCCCGCTCAACGAGCCGGCGGTCGCGAGGAAGAAGTCGCAGATCGACGAGTACCTGGAGTTCTACCGCGGGCCCGGCGCGCAGCACCTCGCGCTCGCGACGGCCGACATCCTGGCCGCCGTCGACGTCCTCCGCGAGCGCGGCGTGGAGTTCCTGGCGACCCCCGACAGCTACTACACCGACCCGGAGCTGCGGGCCCGCATCGGCGAGGTGCGGGTGCCGATCGAGGAGCTGCAGCTTCGCGGCATCCTGGTCGACCGCGACGAGGACGGCTACCTGCTGCAGATCTTCACCAAGCCCGTGGGCGACCGTCCGACGGTGTTCTTCGAGCTGATCGAGCGGCACGGCTCGCTCGGGTTCGGCAAGGGCAACTTCCAGGCGCTGTTCGAGGCCATCGAGCGCGAGCAGGCCAAGCGCGGGAACTTCTGATGGCCCACTACCGGCGCGCCGGGTCGGTGCCGCCGAAGCGGCACACCCAGCACCGCTCCCCCGACGGCCGGCTCTACCGCGAGGAGCTGATGGGCGAGGAGGGCTTCAGCTCCGACTCCTCGCTGCTCTACCACGTGGGCGTGCCGTCGGCGGTGCTCGAGGCGCGGCGGTGGGAGCTGCCCGACCAGGCGACAACGCCGAACGAGCCGCTGCTCCCCCGGCACCTGCGGCTGCACGACCTCTTCACCGACGACCCGGCCGGCGCCGCCGGCGGGGGTGCCGGGCCGTGGGCGGCGAAGGGATCGAACCCGGTCGAGCACCGACGGCTGGTGCTGGCCAACGGGGACGTGCGGATCTCCTACGTGGTGGCGGGCGCGGCGTCGCCGCTGTACCGCAACGCCACGGGCGACGAGATCGTGTTCGTCGAGGCCGGCACGGGCGTGCTCGAGACCGTCTTCGGCCACCTGACCTACGGGCCGGGCGACTACCTGGTCGTGCCCCGCGCGACGACGCACCGCTACGTCCCGGACTCGTCGCGCCGCCCAGGGCCCGGCACCCCTGCCGCGGAGCCGTCGCGCCTGTACTGCATCGAGGCGAACGGCCACGTGGCCCCGCCGAGGCGCTACCTGTCGCGCTACGGCCAGCTGCTGGAGCACGCGCCCTACTGCGAGCGCGACCTGCGCGGCCCGGGCGAGCCCGAGGTCCGCCAGGAGACCGAGGTCGAGGTGCTCGTGAAGCACCGCGGCAGCGGACCCGGAGGCCTCGCAGGCACCGTGCACGTGGTGCCGGAGCACCCGTTCGACGTGGTCGGCTGGGACGGCTGCCTGTACCCCTACGCGCTCAGCGTGCACGACTTCGAGCCGATCACGGGCCGCATCCACCAGCCGCCGCCGGTGCACCAGGTCTTCGAGGGGAACAGCTTCGTGGTCTGCAACTTCGTGCCCCGCAAGGTCGACTACCACCCCCTTGCGATCCCCGTGCCGTACTACCACGCGAACGTCGACAGCGACGAGATCATGTTCTACGTGGACGGCGACTACGAGGCCCGCAAGGGCTCCGGCATCGGCAGGGGCTCGGTCAGCGTGCACCCCGGCGGGCACTCGCACGGTCCGGTCCCCGCGGCGATCGAGGCGAGCCTCGGCGCGGAGTCCTTCGACGAGCTGGCCGTCATGGTCGACACGTTCCGGCCGCTCGAGCTGGGCGAGGGCGGGCGCGCGGTCGACGACGGCGTCTACCACCGCTCCTGGTCGCGATGACGTCGGCGGCGCCGGACTGGGGCACGACGACGTTGCCCTGGTGCTCGTTCAGCGTCGACGACGGCTCGCGCCGGGTCGGCGTCGGCGTGGGCCGCTCGGTGCTCGACGTCGGCGCGGCGCTGCCGTGGCTCGCCGACGAGGTGGCCGACGGCACGCTCGACGCGCTGCTGGCACACGGCCCCGACCGCCGCGACGAGGTACGTCGGGAGGTCGCCGACCTGGTGGGCACGCGGACCGACGACCTCCCTCTCGTGCCGGTGGCCGACGCGACCCTGCACCTGCCGTGGACGGTGCGCGACTACGTCGACTTCTACGCGTCCGAGCACCACGCCGCCGCGGTCGGCCGGCTCTTCCGCCCCGGCGCCGATCCGCTGCCGGCGGCCTGGAAGCACCTGCCGATCGGCTACCACGGGCGTGCGGGCACCGTCGTCGTCTCGGGCACCGACGTCCGTCGTCCGAGCGGCCAGCGTCGCGAGCCCGACGGCGCCGTGACGTTCGGCCCCTCGACGCGGCTCGACCTGGAGGCCGAGGTCGGGTTCGTCGTCGCCGGGCCGGCCACCCGAGGCCCGCTCACCCTGGCCGAGGCCGAGGACCGGCTGTTCGGCGTGGTGCTGGTGAACGACTGGTCGGCGCGCGACCTGCAGGCGTGGGAGTACGTGCCGCTCGGACCGTTCCTGGGCAAGTCGTTCGCGACGTCGGTCTCGGCCTGGGTCGTCCCGATGCAGGCGCTGCGGCACGCCCGGACCGCACCACCACCGCGCGACGTCCCGCTGCTGCCCTACCTCGACGACACGTCGGTGCCGGCGGGCGCGCTCGACCTCGCGCTCGAGGTGCGGATCGACGACGAGGTCGTGTCGCGGCCGCCGTACCGCGCGATGTACTGGACCCCGGCCCAGATGCTGGCGCACCTGTGCGTCAACGGTGCGTCGGTGCGCCCGGGCGACCTGTTCGCGTCGGGCACCGTGAGCGGACCGGCACGCGGGGAGAGCGGCGCGCTCATCGAGCTCACCGCGAACGGTGCCGAGCCGGTCGTGCTGCGCGACGGCTCCACCCGCGCGTTCCTGCACGACGGCGACGAGGTCACCGTCAGCGCGACGGCACCGGGGCCGGACGGCGGGCGGGTGCCGTGCGCTTCGTGCTCGTCGACCGTGGTCGGCCGGCGGAGGCGGTCGCCGTGCGGCGCGGCGCCCGGGCCGGAGGGTTCCGGGCGGTGGACCGTCCCGACCGTCCGGTCTGCCTCGAGCGTGCGGGGCGCGGTCGCGCCAGGAACACCACGACGTCGACCACGACGAGCAGGACGTAGGCGGCAGCCGCCACCGCGAGGAACCAGGTGACCGGGTTGCCCAGCAGGAAGTCGCGGGTCGTCCCGGTGGGGGTCAGCGGAGGCAGCTCGGTGCGCTCGTCGCCCGTCATGGAGACGACCTGCAGGAGGAACGGCAGCACCTTCGTCACCCCGACGAGCACGGCCGAGACCACGAGGGCACGACCGATCCGTGTCGGGGGGAAGATCGACATGGGGTGAGCCTTCCACGACCGTGCCCCTCCTGTCCCGCGAACCGCGAGGATGTGACCACCCTCGCCGACACCGGTACGGACCGCCCGCCGCTACAGTCGGTCCATGACGCAGTGGGAGTACCTGACCGCACCGGTGCTGGTGCACGCGACCAAGCAGATCCTCGACAACTTCGGCCGCGACGGCTGGGAGCTCGTGCAGATCGTGCCGGGCATGAACCCCGAGAACCTCGTGGCCTACTTCAAGCGGCCGGTCCAGTCGTGAACGACGGCACCGTCGAGCGGCGTCTGGCCGACCTCGGCCTGACGCTGCCGGAGGTGGCGGCACCGCTCGCGTCGTACGTGCCCGCGGTGCGCTCCGGTGCCCACGTGTTCACGGCCGGCCAGCTGCCGTTGTCGTCGGGCGAGCTCGTCGCGACCGGCAAGGTCGGCGGCGAGGTGTCCGCCGAGGAGGCCCAGGCTGCCGCGCGCCAGTGCGCCCTGAACGCGCTCGCGGCGGTCAAGTCGGTCGTCGGCTCGCTCGACGCCGTGCGCCAGGTCGTCAAGGTCACCGTCTTCGTGGCCAGCACCCCGGACTTCACCGGTCAGCCCGTGGTGGCGAACGGGGCCAGCGAGCTGCTCGGCGACGTGTTCGGCGACGCCGGACGGCACGCTCGCAGCGCCGTGGGCGTGCCCGTGCTGCCGATCGACGCACCCGTCGAGGTCGAGCTCGTCGTCGAGGTCGACTGACCGTGCGGGTGCCGATCCCGGACGTGTTCCGCGACCGCGTCGCCACGTGGGACGGCAGCCCGGCGCCGACGCGCGCCGCGGCGACCATCGCCCTCGTGCGACCCGGCGTCGGCGGGCCCGAGACCTACCTGCTGCGTCGTCAGCAGACGATGGCGTTCGCGCCCGGCATGTACGTCTTCCCCGGCGGAGGTCTGCAGGAGTCCGACCGCGAGGTGGTCGGCTGGGTCGGCCCGTCGTCGAGCCAGTGGGGCGAGCGGCTCGGCTGCGACCCCGACACCGCGCGCGCCCTCGTCGTCGCGGCGGTGCGGGAGACGTTCGAGGAGTCCGGGATCCTGTTCGCGGGCGCCGACGAGCACTCCGTCGTCGCCGACACCTCCTCGCCCGAGCTGCAGAAGGCCCGGCTCGACCTCGACGCCGGCGAGCTGAGCTTCGGCGACTTCCTGGGCGCGCGCGACCTGGTGCTGCGCTCGGACCTCCTCGGCGCGTGGTCGCACTGGATCACCCCGGCGTTCGAGCCGCGCCGCTACGACACGCGCTTCTTCGTCGCCGCCGTGCCGCGGGGGCAGAGCGTCGGCACGCTGCCCGGCGAGGCGGACCGTGCGACATGGGCGTCGATCGCGTCGGTGCTCGAGGCCGTCAAGGCGGACGAGGCGGCCATGCTGCCGCCCACCTGGATCACCTGCCGCGAGCTGGCGCAGGCCGACCCGGCCACGCTGGTCGACGACGCGCGGGCCCGGGAGGTCCGCCCGATCGAGCCCCGGCTGGTCAAGGTCGACGGCGAGTGGTTCCTGGACAACCCGATCGAGGAGGAGACCCATGGCTGAGCCGATCGAGGTCACCGAGCGCGCCAGCGTGGTGCGCGCGGACAACCCGGGCATCATGACGCTCGAGGGGACCAACACGTGGATCCTGCGGGAGCCCGGTGCGCGTCGGTCGGTCGTGGTCGACCCCGGCCCCGACGATCCCGCCCACCTCGACGCGGTGCTGGCGGCGGCGGGCGACGTCGGGCTGGTGCTGTACACGCACCACCACGGCGACCACACCGACGCCTTCGACACGATGCGCGAGCGCACGGGTGCCCCGGCCCGGGCGGTGACCGACCGGTTCTGCGCCGACGCGATGCCGCTGACCGACGGCGAGGAGCTCGAGGTCGACGGGCTGCGGCTCGTGGTGCTGCTGACGCCGGGCCACACGCGCGACTCGGCCTGCCTGCGCCTGGCCGACGAGGCTACCGTGCTCACCGGCGACACCGTGCTCGGTCGCGGCACGACGGTGGTGGCGCACCCCGACGGGCAGCTGGGCCCCTACCTCGACTCCCTGGCGCAGCTGCGCCAGCTCGTGGAGGAGGGCTGCGCCGACCGCATCCTCCCCGGCCACGGTCCCGTCGTCGACGACCCGGGCGCGGTGCTCGACCACTACCTCGACCACCGCGAGGAGCGTCTCGACCAGGTGCGCGCCGCGGTCGCGGCGGGCCACGACACCCCCCGCGCCGTCGTCGAGCACGTCTACGCCGACGTCGACCCGGTGCTCTGGGACGCCGCCGAGCTCAGCGTCCGCGCCCAGCTCGAGTACCTGCAGCAGTCCTAGTCCCTACGTCTCGGACACTTCCGGGGCGGTTGAGGCGCCTTCGGTGCCCCGGAACGGTCCGAAAATCCGTGGGTGGAGCGGCACGTCGGATGCGAGGGTGAGGTCGTGGACGAACCGATGGAGATCCGCGTCATGTGGGACTACGGCGCGGGCGAGTGCCTCTGGGGCGACGAGGGCGGGACCGACGGCGAGGAGTTCGGCCTGAGCGACGGCCTGCGCCGCGACCTCCAGGCCTTCGGGGACCGGTGCGAGGCCAACGTCCCGCCCCAGGTGTACGACGACCGCTGGGACGGCGTCTTCCTCATGCAGAGGTGGGTGCGCTGGAAGTACGCCATCTCCGACCTGCGGACTGGGGCCGCCCGGCAGCGACGGCGCGAGTTCGAGGAGCTCCGCCTGGTAGGCGAGGACCTCGCCCGACGCGTGCAGGACGAGGTCGGCCCGGCGTACGTCGTCCGGTACCAGCACTGACCGGCAGGACCCGACCGCCCGGAGGAGGGGTGGGCGGTAGGTGAGCCGCGGCTCGTGGACGCGAACGGTAGGAGGGCGGCGGATCAGGAGCGGAACGACGCAGGTCACCTACCAACCGCACCGTCGAACCGCGCGGTTCCGCAGGTCACCTACCGCCTCGACGCCCCGACACGTCGTCGTGCCGCCCACGTACGCCGACGGGGCGCCTCCCGGGTGGGAGGCGCCCCGTCGGGGGGTGGTGCGGGTCAGCGGCGCGACTTCGCGGCGCGGGCGCGCTCGGAGACGTTGAGGATGACCTTGCGGATGCGCACGTGCGAGGGGGTCACCTCGACGCACTCGTCCTCGCGGCAGAACTCCAGGCACTGCTCGAGCGACAGCTTCTTCGGGGGGATGACCTTCTCGAAGTTGTCCGACGTCGCCGAGCGGATGTTGGTCTGCTTCTTCTCCTTGGTGATGTTGACGTCCATGTCGTCGTCACGGGAGTTCTCGCCGACGATCATGCCCTCGTAGACCTCGGTCGCAGGCTCGACGAACAGCACGCCGCGCTCCTGCAGGTTGGTCATCGCGAACGACGTGACCGCGCCGGCGCGGTCGGCGACCAGCGAGCCCGACGGGCGGGTCGAGATGTCGCCGAACCACGGCTCGTAGCCCTCGGAGATGTGGTGGGCGATGCCCGTGCCGCGGGTGTCGGTGAGGAACTCGGTGCGGAAGCCGATGAGGCCGCGCGCCGGCACCAGGAACTCCATGCGGACCCAGCCGGTGCCGTGGTTGATCATCTGCTCCATGCGACCCTTGCGGACCGCGAGCAGCTGCGTGATCGTGCCGAGGTACTCCTCGGGCGCGTCGATGGTGAGGCGCTCGACCGGCTCGTGCAGCTTGCCGTCGATCTCCTTCGTGACCACCTGCGGCTTGCCGACCGTGAGCTCGTAGCCCTCGCGACGCATCTGCTCGACGAGGATCGCCAGGGCCAGCTCACCGCGACCCTGGACCTCCCAGGCGTCGGGACGGTCGGTCGGGAGCACCCGGATCGAGACGTTGCCGATGAGCTCGGAGTCGAGACGGTCCTTGACGAGCCGGGCGGTGACCTTCGTGCCCTTCTCGCGGCCGGCGAGCGGCGACGTGTTCGTGCCGATCGTCATCGAGATGGCCGGCTCGTCGACGTGGATGAGCGGCAGCGCGACCGGGTTCTCCGGGTCGGCCAGCGTCTCGCCGATGTTGATGTCGGCGATGCCCGCGATGGCGACGATGTCGCCGGGGCCGGCCGACTCGCCGGGCTTGCGCTCGAGCGCCTCCGTGACGAGCAGCTCGGTGATCTTGACCCGCTCGGTCGAGCCGTCACGCTTCATCCACGCGACCTGCTGACCCTTCTTCAGGGTGCCCTCCTTGACGCGGACGAGCGCCAGGCGGCCGAGGAACGGCGAGGAGTCGAGGTTCGTGACGTGCGCCTGCAGCGGCGCGCCCTCGGTGTACTCGGGGGCGGGCACGGCGTCGAGGATCGTCTGGAACAGCGGGACCAGGTTGTCGTTGTCGGGCAGGCCGCCGTCGGCGGGCTGCTCGAGGGACGCGCGGCCGGCCTTCGCCGACGCGTACACGACGGGGAAGTCGAGGGCGTCGTCGCCGGCGTCGTCGGGCAGGAGGTCGAGGAACAGGTCGTAGGTCTCGTCGACGACCTCGGCGATGCGCGAGTCGGGACGGTCGACCTTGTTGACGACCAGGATGACCGGCATCTTCGCGGCGAGCGCCTTGCGGAGCACGAAGCGGGTCTGCGGGAGCGGGCCCTCGGACGCGTCGACGAGGAGCACGACGGCGTCGACCATGGACAGGCCGCGCTCGACCTCGCCACCGAAGTCGGCGTGGCCGGGGGTGTCGATGATGTTGATGACGACACCACCGTCGGGGGCGCCGGGGCCCTCGTAGCGGACGGCCGTGTTCTTCGCGAGGATGGTGATGCCCTTCTCGCGCTCGAGGTCGCCGGAGTCCATGACTCGGTCGGTGACCTCCTGGTGCTCGGCGTAGGCGCCCTGCTGCTGGAGCATGGCGTCGACGAGCGTGGTCTTGCCGTGGTCGACGTGGGCGACGATCGCGACGTTGCGCAGATCGTGACGGCGGGTGGACATGCGGAACTTCCTCGCGCTGGATGATCAGGAGCGCTCGGACCGAGCGCGACGGGCCTGGCACGGAGTGCGGCCTCGAGAAGTCTAGTCGTGCCGTGGCCGTGCTCCTGCCACCTGGACGCTCTGCAGCTCCGAAACTAGATGCAGGTCACAATCATCGCGTTGCTGCAATGGTTGCGTGTGCGTTAGCATCGACCGGTGACCACCGACCGGAACGACGTGTACGAGCGGCTCGAGCTGTTCGTCCAGCGCCTCATGAGCTGCGTGCACGCGGAGGGGCTCGACCAGCTGGTCGAGCTCGACCTCTCCATGTCGCAGGCGCGCGCGATGTTCACCGTCGCGCTCGCCGACCGACCCCTCGCGATCAACGAGATCGCGACGTCCATCGGCCTGTCGGTCGCGGCCGCAGGCCGCACCGTCGACCAGCTGGTGAGGCTCGGCTGCCTGGAGCGTCACGAGAGCCCCGACGACCGTCGCGTCAAGCTCGTCGCCCTGACGAAGCGCGGCTTCGACGCCGTCGACCAGCAGATGGAGCACAAGCGGCGCGCCCTGCGGGTCGTCGCCGAGCAGCTCCAGCCCGACCACGCCGAGGACCTGCACCGGGTCCTCGGCCAGATCCTCGAGAGCGATGCTCTGCGAGTACCGGAGAAGGAAGACCATGTCTGACCAGACCACCGTCGATGCCTCGACGTCCGTCCCGGACGACGACCGCATCACGCCCGAGATCCTGAAGGTCGCCGGTGTCGTCGTGCTCGGCGCCATCATGTCGATCCTCGACATCACCGTCGTCAACGTCGCGCTGCCGACGTTCCAGAAGGCCTTCGACGTCACCGAGCTGTCCACGGTCGCGTGGTCGGTCACCGGCTACACGCTCGCGCTCGCGGCCGTCATCCCGCTGACCGGCTGGGCCGCCGACCGCTTCGGCACCAAGCGGCTCTACATGACCGCGATCGCGCTGTTCACGATCGGCTCGGTCCTCTGCGCCTCCGCCTGGAGCATCGAGTCGCTCGTCGCGTTCCGCGTGCTGCAAGGCCTCGGCGGCGGCATGCTGATGCCGCTCGGCATGACGATCATGACCCGGGCCGCGGGCCCGCACCGCATGGGACGCCTCATGGCGATCCTCGGCATCCCGATGCTGCTCGGCCCGATCATGGGCCCGATCCTCGGCGGCTGGCTCATCGAGATCGCCTCGTGGCACTGGATCTTCCTCATCAACCTGCCGCTCGGCATCGCCGCGTTCGTCTACGCGCTGGTGATCCTGCCGAAGGACCACGCCGAGCCCAGCGAGTCCTTCGACGTCGTCGGCATGCTGCTGATGTCGCCCGGCCTCGCGCTCTTCCTGTTCGGTGTCTCCTCCATCCCGGAGACCGGCACCGTCGAGTCGACCCGCGTGCTGCTGCCCTCGATCGTGGGCGCGCTGCTCATCGTCGGCTTCGTGTTCTGGGCCTTCAAGCCCAAGCACCCGCTGCTCGACCTGCGCCTGTTCAAGGACCGCAACCTCGCCGTCGCGACCATCACGATGTTCCTGTTCGTCGGCGCGTTCTTCGGCGCCCTGCTGCTCGTCCCCACCTACTTCCAGCAGGTGCGTGGCGAGAGCGTCCTGAAGGCCGGCCTGCTCGTCGCCCCGCAGGGCATCGGCGCCATGCTGACCATGCCGATCGCCGGCACGCTCGTCGACCGCATGCCGGTCGGCCGCATCGTCCCGTTCGGCTTCGTCGGCATCATCGTCGGCGTCACCGGCCTGGCGTTCAGCACCGACCCGAGCACGCCGGTCTGGCACATCATGGCCTGGCTGTTCATCATGGGCCTCGGCATGGGCGGCACGATGATGCCGATCTTCACGTCGGCGCTGAAGACGCTCAAGGCCCACGACGTCGCCCGCGGCTCGACGCTGATCAACGTGGTGCAGCAGGTGGCCAGCTCCATCGGCGTCGCGATCATGACGGTGCTGCTCACCAACGGCATCAAGAACTCGGCCGCCGCCAGCGCCGCCCAGGAGATCGGGACGGCCCAGGCCGCCGGTCAGCAGCCGCCGGCCGACGCCGCCGAGACCGCGCAACGCCTCGGTGACAGCTTCCTGCCGACCGTCCTGCAGGACACGGCCGACGCCTTCCACCACACCTACCTGGTGGCGCTCGCGCTGATCGTCGTCGCCCTCGTGCCCGTGGCGTTCATGCCCCGCAAGCGCGAGGCGTCGCACCTGCTCGACGACGAGGGTCGTCCGCCCGTCGTCGTGCACTGAGCACCGCGTCGGACGGACGAGGGCCCCGCACCGGTCGGTGCGGGGCCCTCGTACGTCTACCCCTGGGAGGTCGGTCAGGAGGTGCGGTGCACCTTGTGCTGCGACGCCTGCGCGATCGGCTTCACGACCACGAGGTCGACGTTGACGTGCTGCGGTCGGGTGGCGACCCAGGTGACCACGTCGGCGACGTCGTCGGCCGTGAGCGGCTCGTCGACACCCCGGTAGACGGCGTCGGCGCGCTCGGTGTCGCCGTCGAAGCGGGTCAGCGCGAACTCCTCGGTGCGCACCATGCCGGGCGCGACCTCGCACACTCGCACGGGACGGCCGAGGAGCTCGAGGCGCAGCGTCTCGGTCATGACGGCCACGCCGTGCTTGGCGGCCGTGTACCCGCCGCCGCCCTCGTAGGCGATGCGACCCGCGGTCGAGCCGACGTTGAGCACCGTGCCTGCGCCGCTCGCCTCGAGCGCGGGCAGCAGTGCGCGGGTGACCTGCAGCGTCCCGATGACGTTCGTCTCGTACATGGAGCGCCAGTCGTCCGGGTTCGCGTCGGCGACCGGGTCGAGCCCGATCGCCCCGCCGGCGTTGTTGACCAGCAGGCTCACGGCCGGCCCGGCGGCCTCGGCCAGCGCCGCCACCTGCTCGGCGTCGGTGACGTCGCAGGGCACGGCCAGGCCGTCGATCTCGGCGGCCAGCGCCTCGATCCGCTCGACCCGGCGCGCCGCGCACACCACGCGGTAGCCGGCGCGGGCCAGCTGG
>NZ_JAMXRU010000024.1 GCF_024124745.1 Aeromicrobium sp. CnD17-E | reverse complement strand
CTGCTGGTGGGCGCCGACGCCGCCGACCGCGGCGAGGTGCAGGTCCGCGGCCGGACCCGCCCCTGGCGCTCCCCGCGCCAGGCCATCGACGCCGGCGTCGCGTTCTCCAGCGAGGACCGGCGGGCCGAGGGCGTCGTCGGCGACCTGACCGTCGCCGACAACATGATCCTCGCGCTGCAGGCGACGCGTGGCTGGCTGCGCCCCGTGCCGCAGCGCACCAAGGACGAGCTCGTCCGCCGCTACATCGAGGCCCTCGACATCCGGCCGGCCGACCCGAACGCCCTCATGCGCAACCTCAGCGGCGGCAACCAGCAGAAGGTGCTGCTCGCCCGCTGGCTGATCACCGAGCCGCGGCTCCTGGTGCTCGACGAGCCCACCCGCGGCATCGACGTGGGCGCGAAGGCGCAGATCCAGCAGCTCGTCGCCGAGCTGGCCGCCGACGGGATGGCGGTCGTGTTCATCTCCGCGGAGCTCGAGGAGGTCCTGCGGCTCGCCGACCGCGTCGTCGTCATGCGCGACCGTCGCAAGGTGGCCGAGCAGGTCAACGACGGACTCGAGGTCTCCGACGTGCTCCGCACCATCGCGGGCGCCGGCGAGTCCGCCGTGGCGCTCGAGGTCGTGCCCGACTCCGAGGAGGCTCCCCGTGCCTGACGTCCGTGCGCTCCTGCGCAGCTCTCTCGTGTGGCCCGTCGTGGCCCTGCTCGCCCTCGTGGCACTCAACGTCGTCGTCAACCCCGGCTTCCTGTCGGTGCGTCTGCAGGACGGTCGGCTCTACGGGAGCGTCATCGACATCCTGCGCAACGGCGCCCCGGTCCTGCTCGTCGCGCTCGGCATGACCCTCGTCATCGCGACCCGCGGCATCGACCTCTCGGTGGGTGCGATCGCCGCGATCTCCGGGGCGGTGGCCTGCGTGCAGATCGCGGGCTCGAACCAGGAGTCCGCCGCCGGCACGGCGATCGTCGCGATGACGACGGCGCTCGCCGTCGCCGTCCTGCTCGGCCTCTGGAACGGCTTCCTCGTCTCCGTGCTGGGCATCCAGCCGATCATCGCGACGCTGGTGCTCATGACCGCGGGCCGCGGGCTGGCGATGCTCGTCACCGACGGGCAGATCACCACGGTCACGAACCCGACGTTCAAGCTGATCGGCGCCGGCTTCTTCCTGGCCGTGCCGGTGGCGGTCCTCGTCGCGCTGGCGGTCTTCGCGGCCACGGCGCTCCTGACCCGACGCACCGCGCTCGGCATGCTCATCGAGGCCGTCGGCATCAACCCCGAGGCCAGCCGGCTGGCCGGGGTCCGCAGCCGCACGATCATCTGGACCGTCTACGTGTTCGCCGCGTTCTGCGCCGGGGTCGCCGGCCTGATGATCGCCTCGAACACGAGCGCGGCCGACGCCAACAACGCCGGCCTCTGGATCGAGCTCGACGCGATCCTCGCCGTCGTCATCGGCGGCACGTCGCTCGCCGGCGGCCGGTTCTCGCTGGCCGGCACGTTCGTCGGGGCGCTGTTCATCCAGACCCTCGCGACGACCATCCCCAGCATCGGCATCCCGGCGGAGACGAACTACCTGTTCAAGGCCGTCGCCGTGATCGCGGTCTGCCTGCTGCAGTCCCCGCAGGTCCGCAGCACGCTCGCGGCCCGCCGCACGACCCCCTCCCGCGCGAAGGCAGGTGTCCCCGCATGACCACCGCGACCGTCCCCGCCGGCTCGGCGATCGACCGGCTCAAGGGCTTCACGCCCCCCGACCGCTACCTGCCGGTCGTCGCCACCCTCGCCGTCTTCGTGGGCATGTTCGGCCTCGGGTCGATCCGCTACGAGGGGTTCGCGTCGCCGCAGGTGGTGGCCAACCTGTTCGTCGACAACGCGTTCCTCATCGTGCTGGCCGTCGGCATGACGTTCGTCATCCTCACCGGCGGCATCGACCTCAGCGTCGGCTCGGTCGTCGCGTTGTCGACCATGGTGGCCGCGTCGACGCTGCAGGCCGGCTGGAACCCGGGCCTCGCCATCGCCGCGGTGCTCGCGACCGGTGTCGTGATCGGCCTCTTCCACGGGGTGGTGATCCACTACCTCGGCATCCAGCCCTTCATCGCGACGCTCGCCGGCATGTTCCTCGCCCGCGGGCTCTGCTACCTGATCGACGTCGAGTCGATCCCGATCCGCGACCCGTTCTTCACCGACCTCGCGAGCCGCACCGTGACCCTGCCGGGCGGGGTGTACGTGACGTGGACGGCGCTGCTCGCGCTCGGCGTCGTGGCCGTCGCCGCCTGGGTGCTGCACCTGACCCGCTTCGGCCGCACCGTCTACGCCGTCGGTGGCAGCGAGGCGTCGGCGCTGCTCATGGGCCTGCGCGTCGCGCGGGTCAAGGTCGGGGTCTACGTCGTGAGCGGCTTCTGCTCGGCCCTGGCCGGCCTGCTGTTCTCGCTCTACATGCTCTCCGGCTACAGCCTGCACGCGGTCGGCATGGAGCTCGACGCCATCGCCGCGGTCGTCATCGGCGGCACGCTGCTCGTCGGCGGACGTGGGATGGTGCTGGGGTCGCTGCTCGGGGTGCTCGTGCTGGGGACCATCCAGACGTTCATCTCCTTCGACGGCACGCTGAGCTCCTGGTGGACCAAGATCTCGATCGGGGTCCTCCTGCTGGTGTTCGTCGTCATGCAGCGCTTCTTCACCAGGAGGCAGGCATGACCGTCAGGCCCGACCAGTCCCGCACCCCCGTGATGGCCGACGTGGCCGCGCTCGCCGGGGTCTCGCACCAGACCGTCTCGCGGGTCGTCAACGGGCTCCCGCACGTCGGCGAGGCCACCCGGCAGCGGGTGCTCGCCGCGATCGAGGAGCTCGACTACCGGCCCAACACGGCCGCGCGGACGCTCGTGACCCGCCGGTCGTCGATCATCGGCATCATCAGCACCGAGACCGGGCTGTACGGGCCGAACAGCATCCACCGCACGGTCGAGGAGGCGGCACGCGAGGCCGGCTACTTCGCCGGCTCGGTGGGGCTGAAGACGATCACCGCCGACGGCCTCGCCGCCGCCGTGGACCACCTGCGCCGCCAGTCCGTCGAGGGCATCGTCATGATCGCCGCGCAGCACGAGGCCCTCGACCTCGTGCGTCGGTCCGACCCGGGCGTCCCGCTCGTGGTCGTCGAGGGCGACCTGTCGCGGGCGACGTTCGCCGTCGGGGTCGACCAGCACCGAGGCGCCGTCATCGCCACCCAGCACCTCGTCGACCTCGGTCGTCGCCGGATCGCCCACGTGAGCGGACCGCACGGCTGGACCGAGGCGGAGGCCCGTGCCCAGGGCTGGAGCGACACCGTCGCCGCGGCGGGCCTGCAGCCGGGGCCGCTGCTCGAGGGCGACTGGACGGCCGAGCGGGGCTACGCGCTCGGTCTCGAGCTCGCGGTGCTGCGCGACGTCGACGCCGTCTTCGTCGCCAACGACCAGATGGCGATCGGTGTGCTCCGCGCGCTGCAGGAGTCGGGGCTGTCGGTGCCCGACGACGTCAGCGTCGTCGGCTTCGACGACTCGCCCGAGGCGGGCTACCTGATCCCGCCGCTGACGACCGTGCACCAGGACTTCCCTGAGGTCGGACGTCGGGCGATCGCGGTGCTCCACGCGGCCATCGTCGGCGGTACCGAGGACGTCGACCGGCTGGTGGAGCCCACGCTCGTGGTCCGCGCCAGCACCACCCCGCGCGTCCCGCGCGACCGCCCCGCCGGAGGAGCGCGATGAGCGAGCACCAGCACGACCACGACGACGCCTACGTCGTCGGCGTCGACTACGGCACACTCTCGGGGCGCGCCCTCGTGGTGCGCGTGTCCGACGGCACCGAGCTGGGCTCGGCCGTGCACCCCTACCGGCACGCGGTGCTGGAGCGGAGCCTGCCGTCGAGCCTGACCGGTGGCGCCGAGGTCGCGCTGGAGCCCGACTGGGCGCTGCAGGTGCCGCAGGACTACCGCGAGGTGCTCCAGGTCGCCGTCCCCGCCGCGGTCGAGGCCGCCGGCGTCGACCCGAGCCGCGTGATCGGCATCGCCACCGACTTCACCGCCTGCACGATGGTCCCGACCCGGGCCGACGGCACGCCGCTGAACGAGGTCGACGGGTACGCCGACCGGCCGCACGCCTACGTCAAGCTCTGGAAGCACCACGCCGCCCAGGCGCAGGCCGACCGCATCAACGCGCTCGCCGAGCAGCGGGGGGAGTCGTGGCTCGCCCGCTACGGCGGCCTGCTGTCGTCGGAGTGGGAGCTGGCCAAGGGGCTGCAGCTGCTCGAGGAGGACCCCGACGTCTACGCCCGCACGGAGCGGTGGGTCGAGGCGGCCGACTGGATCGTCTGGCAGCTGTGCGGCGCCTACGTGCGCAACGCGTGCTCCGCGGGCTACAAGGGCGTCCTGCAGGACGGCGCCTACCCCTCGGCCGACTTCCTCGCAGCGCTCAACCCGGCGTTCGCCGACTACGTCGAGACCAAGGTCGAGCAGCCGATCGGCCAGCTCGGCGACCGCGCCGGCTCCCTGTCCGCCCGTGCCGCCGCATGGACCGGGTTGCCCGAGGGCATCGCGGTGGCCGTCGGCAACGTCGACGCGCACGTCAGCGCCCCCGCCGCGCAGGCCGTCGACCACGGCCAGATGGTGGCCATCATGGGCACCTCCACGTGCCACGTGATGAGCGCCGGGGTGCTGCGCGAGGTGCCCGGGATGTGCGGTGTGGTCGACGGCGGCATCGTGGCCGGGAGCTGGGGCTACGAGGCCGGGCAGAGCGGCGTCGGCGACATCTTCGGGTGGTTCGTCGAGCACGGCGTGCCGCCCTACGTGCACGCCGAGGCGGCCGCCGCCGGCCGCAGCGTGCACGAGCACCTCACCGCCCTCGCCGCCGAGCAGGAGGTCGGCGAGCACGGGCTCGTCGCGCTCGACTGGCACAGCGGCAACCGTTCCGTGCTGGTCGACCACGAGCTCTCGGGTCTCGTCGTCGGCCAGACCCTCGCGACCCGGCCGGAGGACGTGTACCGCGCCCTCATCGAGGCGACGGCCTTCGGCACCCGCACCATCATCGAGGCCTTCACCTCCTCCGGCGTCCCCGTCGAGGAGCTCGTGGTGGCCGGCGGGCTGTCGAAGAACCACCTGCTCATGCAGGTCTACGCCGACGTGACGCGCTTGCCGCTGTCCGTCGTCGGGTCCGAGCAGGGCCCAGCCCTGGGCTCTGCTCTCCATGCCGCCGTCGCGGCCGGCGCGTACGCGGACATACGCGCCGCCGCGAAGGCCATGGGGTCCGTGCAGCGCGGTGTGTTCGTCCCGGACGAGGAGTCGGCGCTCGCGTACGACGCCCTGTTCGCCGAGTACACCGCGCTGCACGACCACTTCGGCCGGGGCGGCAACGACGTGATGCACCGCCTGCGTGCGGTGCGGCGCGACGCCGTACGGCGTCGCCGGACCAGGAAGGACGCCTCATGACCGTGACCGCCGACGTCACCGAGACGCTGCGGACGCTGCGCGCCCAGGTGAGCGCGCTGCACGCGGAGCTCACCCGCTACGAGCTCGTCGTCTGGACGGCCGGCAACGTGTCGGCGCGGGTGCCCGGCCACGACCTCATGGTGATCAAGCCGAGCGGCGTCTCCTACGACGACCTGACGCCCGACAACATGGTGCTCTGCGACCTCGACGGCCAGGTCAAGGAGGGCGACCTCGCCCCCAGCTCCGACACCGCCGCGCAGGCCTACGTCTACCGGCACCTGCCGCACGTCGGCGGGGTCGTGCACACCCATTCCACGTACGCGACCGCGTGGGCGTCGCGCGCCGAGCCCATCCCGTGCGTGCTGACGATGATGGCCGACGAGTTCGGCGGCGAGATCCCCGTCGGGCCGTTCGCGCTGATCGGCGACGACTCGATCGGGCGCGGCATCGTCGAGACGCTGCGCGGCAGCCGCTCACCGGCCGTCCTCATGCAGAACCACGGCGTCTTCACCATCGGCAAGGACGCCCGCGCCGCGGTCAAGGCCGCCGTCATGTGCGAGGACGTCGCCCGCACGGTGCACGTGGCGCGCCAGCTCGGCGAGCCCGTGCCGATCCCCGAGCAGCAGGTGACGAGCCTGTTCGACCGCTACCAGAACGTCTACGGCCAATGAGCCCCGAGGGAGAGCACCGCATGAGCACCCAGCAGCAGACGCGCGAGGTCTGGTTCCTGACCGGCAGCCAGTCCCTCTACGGCGAGGAGACGCTCGCGCAGGTGGCGTCGCAGTCGCGCGAGGTCGCCGCCATGGTCGACGGCGACGACCGGATCCCCGTGCCCGTCGTGTGGAAGCCCGTGCTCACCACGGCCGACGCGATCCGGCGGGTCGTGCTCGAGGCGAACGCCGACGACGCGTGCGTCGGGCTGATCGGGTGGATGCACACCTTCTCCCCGGCGAAGATGTGGATCCAGGGTCTCGACGCGCTGCAGAAGCCGTTCCTGCACCTGCACACGCAGTGGCACCGCGACATCCCCTGGGAGTCCATCGACATGGACTTCATGAACCTCAACCAGGCGGCGCACGGCGACCGCGAGTTCGGCTTCGTGCAGACCCGCCTGGGGGTGGCGCGCAAGACCGTGGCGGGCCACGTCAGCGACCCGAGCGTCGGCGCGCGGATCGCGACCTGGGTGCGGGCGGCCACGGCGGCGCAGGACGTGCGGACCCTGCGGCTCGCGCGCTTCGGCGACAACATGCGCGACGTCGCCGTCACCGAGGGCGACAAGGTCGAGGCGCAGCGTCGCTTCGGCGTCTCGGTGAACACGTTCGGCGTGAACGACCTCGTCGACGTCGTCGACGCGGTGGAGCCGGGCGCGGTGGACAAGGTCGTCGCGGAGTACGAGGACCTGTACGACGTCGCGTCCGACCTGCACGCGGGCGCCGACCGGCACCACCTGCTGCGCGACGCCGCGCAGATCGAGGTCGGGCTGCGCCGCTTCCTGGAGGAGGGCGGCTACGGCGCCTTCACGACGAGCTTCGAGGACCTCGGGGGGCTCCGACAGCTGCCCGGCATCGCGGTGCAGCGGCTCATGGCCGACGGCTACGGCTTCGGCGGCGAGGGCGACTGGAAGACGTCGGTGCTGGTGCGCACCACCAAGACGATGACCGCGGGGCTGCCCGGCGGCACGTCGTTCATGGAGGACTACACGTACCACCTCGAGCCCGGCAACCAGAAGTCGCTGGGTGCGCACATGCTCGAGGTGTGCCCGACGATCAGCTCGCAGCGGCCGTCGGCCGAGGCGCATCCGCTCAGCATGGGCAACCGTGAGGACCCCGTGCGGCTGCGCTTCGTCGCCGACCCGGGCGAGGCGGTCGTGGTCGGCCTGGCCGACCTCGGCGACCGCTTCCGGCTCACCGCGAACGACGTGACGCTGGTCGAGCCCGACGCGCCCCTGCCGAACCTGCCCGTCGCGTGCGCCGTGTGGCAGGCCCACCCGTCGCTCCCGACGGCTGCCGAGGCGTGGCTGATGTCGGGCGGACCGCACCACACGGTGCTCACCACCGCCGTCGGCATCGAGGCCTTCCGCGACCTCGCCGAGATCCTGCGGACCGAGCTCGTGCACATCGACGCCGACACCACCCCCCATCGCTTCCTGCAGGAGCTGCGCTGGAATGCGGCGTACTACCGGCTGGCGGACGGGATCTGAGGCGTTCCCGGCGGTCGTCGTGACCTTGCTGGTGCGCTGGTTGCGGGGGGTCTGTCCTTGCCGCTGCGCTGCCTCGGGGGGTCTGGGTTTGCTGGTGCGCTGCCGCAGGGTCTGTACTTGCTGGTGCGCTGCCTCGGCATTCGCTGGGGGCGGCCTCCGAAAGAGCCTCGACCGGCAGCGGGCCCGGGGGTGACTTCGGGTCTCGGGGCTTGGTCTGGGCTCTCGGGTGACGCACGATTCCTCGTTTCTGCGTTCTTGACCCACCGTTCTGCGTTGGCGCGTCCTATCGGTGGATCTGCAACCGCAGAAGCCGTTCTGCGGTTGAGGATCCACCGATAGCGGGCTGTCGGCGCGAAAGTCTCTGCGTTCATGACGGGATCCCGTAGCAAACGCAGAGCCTTGCGCCCATCCCGTGCCCAAGCCGCAGCCCGAGACCCCAGACCAGCGCAGGTGCCAGCCGCCCGGTCGAGGCCCTTGCGGAGACCAGACACAGCGAAGGCCGAGGCAGCGCAGCAGCAAGCCCAGACCCCCTGCGGCAGCGCAGCAGCAGGTCGGGACCCCCGCAGGCAGCGCAGCAGCAAGGCCAGACCCCCGCAGGCAGCGCAGCAGCAAGGCCAGACCCCCGCAGGCAGCGCACCCCCACCGACCCCCGCCCCGTCTGGGACGATCAAGGCGTGAGCAGCGGGGTGGGGCGGGTCGACGACGTGGCGGCGATGCGTCGCGCTCTCGTGCTGGCAGAGCGGGCGCTCGCGGCCGACGACGTGCCGGTGGGTGCGGTCGTGCTCGACCCCGCGGGCGAGGTCGTGGGGGAGGGCTTCAACACGCGGGAGCGCGACCAGGACCCGCTCGGTCACGCGGAGCTGGTGGCCCTCCGGTCGGCGTCGTCGCGGCTCGGCACCTGGCGTCTCGACGACTGCACGCTGGTCGTCACGCTCGAGCCGTGCACGATGTGCGCTGGCGCGATCGTGTCGTCGCGGGTCCGTCGGCTCGTGCTGGGGGCGTGGGACGACAAGGCCGGGGCGGTCGGGTCCCTGTGGGACGTCGTGCGCGACCGTCGCCTCAATCACCGCCCCGAGGTGACGTCGGGCGTGCTGGCGGCGGAGTCGTCCACCCTCCTGCGCGCCTTCTTCGCCGAGCGTCGCTGAGCGCCGTCCCGGTGCCCTTCCTCCGGGTTCGGGGGTGTGGTCCCGTCCAGGGTGCAGGGCGCTGGTTCCCATGAGGTCATGGGAGTCAGTGCGCGGCGCCACCGCGGAATAAGTTGAAAGTTGAACTAGTTGGTGCAAGCATGAGGACCAGGAGGCTTCCATGAGCAGCATGCAGTTCGGCATCTTCACCGTCGGCGACGTCACCCAGGACCCCACCGACGGGACGACGCCCACGGAGAACGCGCGCATCAAGGCGCTCGTCGAGATCGCGAAGAAGACCGAGGAGGTCGGGCTCGACGTCTTCGCCAGCGGGCAGCAGCACAACCCGCCCTTCGTGACGACGTCGCCGACCACGCTCATGGCCTACATGGCCGCGCAGACCGAGCGCATCGTGTTCTCCACGGCCATCGCGCAGATCACGACGAACGACCCGGTCCGGCTGGCCGAGGACTACTCCGTGCTGCAGCACCTGTCCGACGGCCGCGTCGACCTCATGCTCGGGCGCGGCAACTCCGCGCCCGTCTACTCGTGGTTCGGCCAGGACCCAACCCGTGCCGTCGAGCTCACGGTCGAGAACTACCAGCTCCTGCGTCGCCTGTGGGACGAGGACGTCGTCGACTGGGAGGGCCGCTTCCGCACGCCGCTGCGCGGCTTCACCGCCACGCCGCGCCCCCTCGACGGCGTGCCGCCCATGGTCTGGCACGCGTCGATCCGCACCCCCGAGGTGGCCGAGCTGGCCGCCTACTACGGCGACGGCTACTTCGCGAACAACATCTTCTGGCCCAAGGAGCACTACATCCGGCTGATCAACTTCTACCGGCAGCGCTACGCCCACTACGGGCACGGCGAGCCGGAGCAGGCGATCGTCGGGCTCGGCGGCCAGGTGTTCATGCGCAAGAACAGCCAGGACGCGATGCGCGAGTTCCGCCCCTACTTCGACAACGCGCCGGTCTACGGCCACGGGCCGAGCCTGGAGGACTTCACCGCGCAGACACCGCTCACCGTCGGCAGCCCGCAGGAGTTCATCGAGAAGACGCTGACCTTCGCCGACTACTTCGGCGACTACCAGCGTCAGCTCTTCCTCGTCGACCACGCCGGACTCCCGCAGAAGGAGGTGCTGCACCAGATCGACATGATCGGCGAGGTGCTGCCCACGCTGCGCAAGGAGTTCGAGGCCCGCCGGCCCGCCGGGGTCCCCGACGCGCCCACCCACGCCTCGCGCGTGGCCGCCCGCGATGCCGCGCAGGCCGAGAGCAGCGACGAGGAGGTGCGCGCATGACGCGGGTCGTCATCGTCTCCGCCGGCCTCGGCAACCCCTCGACCACCCGCCTGCTCGCCGACCAGCTCGCCGCCGGCGTGCAGCGCGCCGACGGCACCGCGTCGATCGAGGTCGTCGAGCTGCGACCCCTGGCGCACGACGTCGTCGACGCCACGCTCAGCGGGTTCGCGGCGCCGCGGCTGCAGCACGTGATCGACCAGCTCGCCGCGGCCGACGCGGTCGGGTTCGTGACCCCTGTCTTCCAGGCGTCGTACAGCGGCCTGTTCAAGTCGTTCGTCGACGTCCTCGAGCCCGACGCGCTCATCGGCAAGCCGGTGCTGCTCGGTGCCACCGGCGGCACCGCCCGGCACTCGCTGGCCGTCGAGTACGCGATGCGTCCGCTGATGGCCTACCTGCAGGCCGTGCCGGTGCCCACCGGCGTGTTCGCATCGCCCCACGACTGGAGCGCCGACGGCGAGGGGGCGCTGACGACGCGGGTCGACCGCGCCGTCGGCGAGCTCATGAGCCTGCTGGGCGGTGCCGGCACGGGGCGCACCCGCGACGACGACATCGACCTGTTCAGCGACACGATGTTGAGCATCTCCGACCCGCAGCGCCGACCCTGACCTCACGTCCCCGGGCCGTCGCCCGGCTCCCGTGGCGGACGTCTTCCGCGGCGACGTCGTCGGGCGTACGGTCGGAGGATGTGCCGGAACATCCGCAGGCTCCACAACTTCGAGCCGCCCACCACCGACGACGAGGTGCGTGAGGCCGCTCTGCAGTTCGTGCGAAAGACGAGCGGCTACACCCGGCCCTCGCGCGCGAACGCCGAGGCGTTCGAGCGAGCGGTGGACGAGATCGCGGCGGCCACCCGGCGGATGCTCGACGACCTCGTGACGAGCGCCCCGCCGCGCGACCGGGACGTCGAGGCGGTCAAGGGCCGCGAGCGGCACGAGAAGCGCATGGAGCGCGAGGTGCGGCTGCGCACCGGCGCCGCGTCCTAGGAGACCGCTAGCCGGACGTCGACGCGGGCAGGTGCTCCTCGAACCACTGCAGCACGAGGTCGCGCGCCACGAGCGTGCCGAACGACAACGTCCCCAGGCCTCGACCGAGCGTGTGCTCCTGGCCGGGCAGCTCGACGTAGCGCGTCGTGATGCCGGCCCGGCGCGACGCGTCGGCGAACCGACGCACCGGGTCCGGGAGGATCAGGTGGTCGGCGCCGCCCTGGACGACGAGGACCGGAGCACCGTCGCACGCGCCGACCACGGTCCGGCACTGCTGCAGGGGCTCCTCGACGTGCTCGGCGGAGTCGGTGAACGCGTACCGCTCGGGGAACTCCTGTGGCGAGCCGCCGACGTACAGGTCGCCGTAGCCGCGTCCCAGCGCCGACTCGTCGTAGGCGGCCGACCCGTCGACTGCCGGGTAGAGCCCGACCACCGCGGACACCCGCGGCAGGTCGTCGCGCGACCCGCACGACGGGTCGAGGCTGCGGCCCAGGTTCGCTGCGTTGATGGCGAGCTGACCTCCGGCGGAGTCGCCCATCGTCCCCACGCGGTCGGGGTCGAGGCCGACCCGCGGGCCCCGTCGGGTGACCCAGGTCAGGGCGCAGCCGACGTCGGCCACGGCGAGGTCCCACGTCTGGCGGTCGCGGGTCGCCAGCCGGTAGCTGACGTCGAGGACGGCGTACCCACGGTCGAGCAGGGGCGGGAAGTAGGGGGTGGGGCGCGGGGCTCCGCTGGTGAAGCCGCCGCCGTGCACGTTCACGACGACGGGCACACGACGGTCGGCCGAGGCGCCCCGCGGCAGGTAGAGGTCGGCCGACAGCGCGTCGCCGTCGACCCGCCCGACGGTCACGGTCCGGTCGGGCTGCACCACGCCCCGCTGGAACGGCAGGGTGGGCGCGAAGACGCCCACGTCGGCGCCGACCCGTTGCGCGTCGACCACCTGGTAGGTCCACAGCCCGAGCGACGAGACGAGCGCGACCGCCGTGACGACCGGGAGCGGCCGCCACGGGTCGAGCCCGCGACGTCGGGCACCGACGAGCGCGATGACGAGCAGCAGGGCCGCGAGCACCACGTTCCAGACACCCAGCGCGTCGCGCCACACGCCGACGGCGACGACCACGTACTGCGCGGCATGGTGCTGGAGCACGGGCTCCCACCAGGAGGGCCGGGTCCAGGCGACCACCTGACCGAGCACGGTGACGAGCACGAGCACCACCAGCACGGTGCGGCCGAGCCCACGCACGGCTCCGCCTCCCGCCCGATCCGCTGCCACGTCGTCCCTCTCCTCGTCCGGCCCCCGGCCGCGACCGTACCCGTGGTCGGCCCAGGTCGCGAGCGGGGCCCCGGGCCCTACCGTGGAGGGATGGTCGCCTCCCCGTACCGGCTCGTCCCCGCCCGCGCGGAACGTCGGCTGAGCGAACGGTTCTTCGGCCGGTTCCGCCGGGTCGGGCTGCGTGGCGTGCTGGCCGACCTCGACCGTCGGGCGACGCCGGCGCAGGTCCCGGGCGACGCTGCGGCGGAGGGCATCACGTGGGAGGACCGTGACGCGACCACCGACCGCTGGTGGCCGCAGGGCGTGACGACGTCGGCCGACGCGTACGGCCCGGACCCGCAGTCGGGCACCTACGCGGGCCGCCTGGTGCTACTCGCGAGCTGGTACGCCCACGGAGCGCTCGGCTGGCTGACGCTCGGGTCGCGGGTGTCCGTCGTCGACCTCACGGACCCTGCGGACCCCCGCTACCGGCACGTCCTGCTCGTGGAGCCGCGGCGCCGGCTCGGGCTGCACCGGCTGCGGCCCGTGCGCGTGCACGCGGGCGGGATCGTCTGGTACGGCGACCACCTCTTCGTGGCCGGCAGCTCGCGGGGCATCCGCGTGTTCCGTGTCGACGACGTCGTGCGGGTGCGGAACCGCTGGCGCACCCGCGGCTACCGCTACGTCCTGCCGCAGCTGACGACCTATGACGCGACGACCACTGGCGACGCGCGACCGATGACCTACTCCTTCCTCTCGCTCGACCGCGCCGGCGACGTCGACCACCTGGTGGCCGGCGAGTACGGCCGCAAGGGCGCCACCCACCGCCTCCTGCGCTACGAGCTGGACCGCGAGACGCAGCTGCTGCGTGGCGTCGAGGCGGGCCCGGCCGAGCCGGTCGAGGCGCACGACGGCGTCGCCCCGCGGATGCAAGGAGCGGTGCTCGTCGACGGCACGTGGGTGATCACCGCGAGCGCCGGCGAGGACGTGCCTGGGGACCTGTGGGTCGGACGTCCTGGCGCGCTCCACCGGCACCGTGGCGTGCTGCCGACCGGTCCGGAGGACATCACGTGGTGGCCCCAACGCGGTCAGCTGTGGACGCTCACCGAGTGGCCCGGGCGTCGCTGGGTGTACGGCATCGACGTCGACCGGTGGGTGCGTCCGGCGCCGCCCGCCTGACCCGCGGTGAGCTCGGTCAGAGGCCGAGGAGGGTCCGGGACTCCTCGCGCATCTCGACCTTGCGGACCTTGCCGGTGACCGTCATCGGGAACTCCTCGACCACGTGCACGTACCGCGGCACCTTGTAGTGGGCCAGCCGCCCGGTGCAGAACTCCCGCACCGACTCGACCGTGAGGGTGCCGACGCCGTCGCGCAGCCGGACCCACGCCATGAGTTCCTCGCCGTAGCGCTCGTCGGGCACGCCGACGACCTGCACATCGAGCACGTCGGGGTGCGTGAGCAGGAACTCCTCGACCTCGCGCGGGTAGATGTTCTCGCCGCCACGGATGACGACGTCCTTGATGCGACCCGTGACGCTGACGTACCCCTCGTCGTCCATGACGGCGAGGTCGCCGGTGTGCATCCACGCGTCGGCGTCGATCGCCTCGGCGGTCTTGGCCGGCTCCTCCCAGTAGCCGAGCATCACCGAGTACCCGCGCGTGCACAGCTCGCCCGCCGTGCCGCGGGGGACGACGTCGCCGGTGAGCGGGTCGACGACCTTGACCTCGAGGTTGGGGTGCACGCGCCCGACGGTGCTGACGCGACGCTCGACCGAGTCGTCGGTGCGGGTCTGGGTCGAGACGGGCGAGGTCTCGGTCATGCCGTAGCAGATCGAGACCTCCTCGGCCCCCATCCGGTCGATGACCTGCTTCATCACCTCGACCGGGCACGGGGAGCCGGCCATGATCCCGGTGCGCAGCGCGGACAGGTCGTGCTCGTCGTACGACGGGTCGGACAGCATCGCGATGAACATGGTGGGCACGCCGTACAGCGACGTGCAGCGCTCCTGCGCCGCGGCGCGCAGGGTGGCGGCAGGGTCGAACATGGGGGCAGGGATGACCATCGTCGCGCCGTGCGACGTGGCTGCGAGGTTGCCCATGACCATGCCGAAGCAGTGGTAGAAGGGCACGGGGATCGCGATCCGGTCGTCGGCCGTGTAGTGCAGGAGCTCGCCGACCGCGAAGCCGTTGTTGAGGATGTTGCGGTGCGAGAGGGTCGCGCCCTTGGGGAAGCCGGTGGTGCCCGACGTGTACTGGATGTTGATCGGGTCGCCGGGGTCGAGCGTGGCCTCCACGGCGCCGACGTCGAGGTCGCTCGCGCGGCCGGCGTCGGTCAGGGCTTCCCAGGCTGTGCTGTTCGCCGCCCACGGCCCGGCACCCCCGCCGGGCGGGCCGATCAGGACGACGTCGGTCAGGTGCGGGTGGTCGGGGCGGACCTGCTCGATCATGTCGGCGAACGAGGCGCCCTTGAGCTCGGGCACGGCCACGATGGCGCGCATGCCCGACTGGCCGACGACGTAGCCGAGCTCGTGGGCGCGGTACGCGGGGTTGACGTTGACCAGCACGACGCCGAGTCGCGCCGTCGCGTACTGGACGAGCGTCCACTCCGCGCAGTTCGGCGCCCAGATGCCGACCCTGTCGCCCTTCTCCAGCCCCAGCGACGCGAGCCCGCGCGCCACCGCGGTGACGTCGTCCCACAGCTCTCGATAGGTCCAGCGCCGTCCGGTGGCGCACTCCACGAGCGCCTCGCCGTCGGGCACGCGCGCGACGGTGGCGGCGAGGTCGGCGCCGATGGTGGTCTCGAGCAGCGGAACGTCGGTGCTGCCGGTCGCGTGGCTGGGTCGGGCTGTCATCGGTCCCCCCGAGAGCAGTGTGTGCTGGGTCACGTCGAGTCTGCCACGCGTCGACGACGGACCTCCTTCGGCCCGACCTCAGGAGGTGGCGTCGAGCACCCTCAGGATGTTGCGCCCCGTGAGACGGGACAGGTCGTCGGCGGACCAGCCGCGTCGGGCCAGCTCGTCGAGCAGCGCGGCGTGGCCGGTGACGTCGTCCATGCCGACCGGGAAGTGGTCGAAGCCGTCGTAGTCGCCCCCGAGCCCGACGTGCTCGACGCCGGCCACCTCGCGGGCGTGGTCGACGTGGTCGGCGACGTGCTGCACGGTGACCACGGGCTTCTCGCCGGCCGTGGCGGGGTCGGTCTCGTGCCGCTCGAACCAGGCCGCGAACTCGGCGCTGACGAACGACGGCACGTAGGTGACCATGACGACCCCGCCGTTGCCGGGGAGCCGCTCCAGCACGTCGTCGGGGACGTTGCGCGGGTGGTCCGTGACGGCGCGGCACGAGGAGTGGCTGAAGATCACCGGCGCGCTGCTGACGTCGAGCGCGTCGTGCATGGTCGTCGCGGCGACGTGCGAGAGGTCGACGAGCATGCCGACGGCGTTCATCTCGCGCACGACGTCGCGGCCGAACGCGGTGAGCCCGCCGTGCTGCGGCTCGTCGGTGGCGGAGTCGGCCCACGGCGTGTTCTCGTTGTGGGTGAGCGTCATGTAGCGCACGCCGAGCCGGGCGAGCTGCCGCAGGACCGCGAGGGAGCCGTCGATGCTGTGCCCGCCCTCGGCGCCCAGGAGCGACGCGAGCCGCCCCGAGGCCCAGGCGGCGCGGACGTCGTCGCCCGTCCAGCACAGCGCCGTGCGCTCCGGGTAGCGGGCGGCGAGCCGGTGCACCCAGTCGACCTGCTCGAGCGTGTAGGTGACGGCGTCGGCCCCGCGCCGCTCGCAGGGCGCGTAGACCGACCAGAACTGCCCGCCGACGCCCGCGGCGCGCAGCCGCGCGAGGTCGGTGTGGAACGTCGGCTCGACGCCGTCGGACGCACGGTCGGCGTCGAGCCCCTCGACGGAGTACCCGGCGGCCTCCCTCGCCTCCCACGCGAGGTCGTCGTGGCCGTCGACGAGGGGTGCGACGCGCACGGCCTCCTGCGCGGCGGGTTCGGTGAGCAGGGAGCCGAGGGTCGCGTCCATGCCCCCACGGTAGGACGCCGGGCGTCAGCCGCCTGGGCAGGTGTTGGTGCCGCCGCTGTGCACGGCGCACCCGCCGTTCGGGCGCGCGGGCGTCGGCTCGGGTGCGGTGCGGTCGCGCCAGTCGCGCGCGGCATCGGGGCCCACGGCCACGACGGGCACCAGCGCCAGCGCCAGCGCGAGGCCGAGCCCGACGGCGGCGAGAGCGCGACCTTGCACGAGCGCGAGGCACAGTCCCATGAACGGCAGCACCGTGGTGAGCGCCATGGCGACGGTGACGCCGACGAGCACCTTCGTCTCCTCGGCCGGGCTGAGCCCGTCGAGGCTGAAGCCGGTGGCGACCGTCCAGAGGTAGGCGAGGAGTCCGGCGACCCAGGACAGCCATGCGAGGGCGATCCCCCGGGACGTCGAAGGGTCTGCCGTCGTCCGGTGCTCCGTCATGGGCCACCTCCGGGCTCGGGGTCGACGTGACTGTCCCGTGGCGTCGACTGCGGTGTCAAGGCTCGACGCCGGTGGCAGGGTGGGTCGTATGCACCCGTTGCACGAGCTGACCCTGGCCGACCTGCGCCGCCGCACGAGCGTCAAGTGGACGCTCCACGAGCCCGACGTGCTGCCCGCGTTCGTCGCCGAGATGGACGTGCCGCTCGCGGAGCCCGTCGCGCGGGCGCTGTCCGAGGCCGTCGCGCTCGGCGACACCGGCTACCCGAAGGCCGGGACGTACGCGCAGGCGCTGGCGTCGTTCGCTGCCGACCGGTGGGGCTGGCAGCTCGACCCGGCCAGCACGCTCGACGTCGCCGACGTGATGGTCGGGATCGAGGAGGTGCTGAGGCTGCACGACGCACCGGACGCTCCCGTCATCCTGAACCCGCCCGTGTACCCGCCGTTCTACGACGCGGTCGCGCACGTCGGGCGGGCCCGGGTGGAGGTGCCGCTCGGTGCCGACGGACGGCTCGATCTCGACGGCCTGGCCGCCGCGTTCGCGCGCCACCCGGGCGCCGCCTACCTGCTGTGCAGTCCGCACAACCCCACCGCGGTCGTGCACACCCGCGAGGAGCTGTCGACCGTGGCGAGGCTGGCCGCCGAGCACGGCGTGCGAGTCGTGGTGGACGAGATCCACGCGCCGCTCGCTCCGGTCGCGGGGGAGCCCGACGCGTTCGTGCCGTACCTCTCGGTCGAGGGGACCGACGACGCCTACGCCGTGCTGTCGGCGTCGAAGGCGTTCAACCTGGCGGGTCTGAAGGCTGCGGTGGTCGTGGGCGGCGCTGCCACCGCGGACGAGCGGGCCGCAGTGCTCGAGATCGTCAGCCACGGCCCCAGCCACCTCGGCACGCTCGCCCACACGACGGCGCTGCGCGACGGTCGCGACTGGCTCGACGCCCTGCGTGCCGACCTGCGCGGGAACCGCGAGCTGCTGGAGGAGCTCGTGGACGAGCACCTTCCGTCAGCGCGCCTGGTCGCCGGGCCCGGCACCTACACGGCGTGGCTCGACCTGCGCGCGTACGACGTCGGCGACGACCCGGCCGTGCGCCTCCTGGAGCAGGGCCGGGTCGCCCTCGGCCCCGGCCCGACGTTCGGCGGCACGTCACGCGTCGGCGACGGCCGCGCTCGCCTGACCTACGCCACCCCGCCCGACGTCCTGCGCGAGATCGTCACCCGCCTCACCTCCGCCCTCCCCTGACCCCACCCCCCGCCGCCCCTGGGCCCGCGTTTTGCGGAGATCGTGACGGTTTTCTGGCGCGGAACCGTCATCAGCTCCACACAACGCGGGCTCTGCGCTGGGGTCAGGGGGAGGGGACGACGAGGTCGGCGTGCTCGCGCCGGGCGGTCACGCGCAGGGCGTTCGGCTCGTCCACGTCGTCGACCCACGCCTGGGCGTCCTCGCGCGACTTCCCGTGCTTGACGTGACGCATGACCAGGCGCGACCGTCGACGTCCGTCGTCGAGGTCGACGAACCAGACGGCGTCGAGCTCGCGCCGGACGTCGGGCCACGGCTCGTCGGCGTCGAGGAGGTAGTTGCCCTCGGTCACCACCACGCGGTGCTCCGGCGCGATCGTGATCGACGCGGCGACCGGCTGCTCGAGGTCGCGCTCGAAGCCCGGCGCCAGGACGTCGTGGTCGGTCTCTGCGCGGAGGCGGCGCAGCAGCGCGAGGTAGCCGTACGCGTCGAACGTCTCGACGGCGCCCTTGCGGGCGAGGAGCCCGCGCTCGAGCAGGGCGACGTCGGCGAGGTGGAAGCCGTCCATCGGCACCCGCACGGCGGGGACGCCCTGCGCCGACAGCCGGTTGGCGAGCCGTCGGGCCATCGTCGACTTCCCGCTCCCCGGCGCACCGACGAGGCCGAGCAGCACGCGACGGGCCGGGTCGGCCTCGGCCAGCGCTGCCGCCCGCGCGGCGAGGTCGTCGAGGTCCACGACGCTCATCCTCCTCCTGCACGGGGTCGCTCCCGCTCGCCAAACCCACCGGCGGGTGACGCGCAGGGGTCCGGTAAGGTACCCCGCGGTGGCGTGTCCGAGCGGCCGAAGGTGCATCACTCGAAATGATGTGTGGGGTCAAACCCACCGTGGGTTCAAATCCCACCGCCACCGCCGTGTGATGTCTCAGGACATCGGCAAGCCCCGAACCTACGGATGTGGGTTCGGGGCTTGTGGTTTCTGGGGCTGGTCGTCGCTTGCTGCGTCGATTTCGAGGTCGCGGAGAAGTTCTCGGGTGGCGGTGAGCACACGTCCGGAAGGTCTCTCGCCCGTCGCTCCACTCTGACGTGTCTCTGGCTGGCGGCACACTGTGTGCCAGGCCTACAGGACGGAGTGCATGCATGGCGCCAACCTCGGTGACTGGGTTGCTGATCTTCCTTCTCTTTGTCGTGCCCGGTTTCGTCTACCAGGCCACTCGGATCTCGGTCCGTGGTCGGTTGCCGCTGGACCTCGAGCTTTCCACCCGGATCGTGCGTGCCATCGTCACGTCCGGCATCTTCGGGCTCGTCTACCTCGTTGCCCTCGGCGACACCCTTGTCCACGCTGCACGCGGTGAGGGCCTCGTCGTGGAACACCCACGTGTCGGAGCTCTGCTGGCTCTGGCTGGCGGCATCGCCATTCCGTCGGTCCTCGCGCTGCTCCCCGCTCCGACGTGGGGCTGGTTGGACATGCTGCGATCGAAGCTGCCTGACGTGACCAGGTACGACTTCACCCCCACGGCATGGGACAAGGCGTTCCAGTCCGCCGAGGAGTGCTTCATCCGGGTCCTCACCAACGATGATCGCTGGATCGCCGGGTACTACGGCTCCTCCTCGTACGCGACCTCCTACCCGGAGCCCCAGCAGTTGTTCCTCGAGAAGGCGTATCAGGTGTCCGCTGACGGCACCATCGGCGACGAGATCGAGGGCACACGAGGAGTCATCGTGGACTGCGCCGCGATACAGTTGCTGCAGATCCTGGCTGTGACCGAGGCGGAAGGAGGTCTCTGACGTGACGAGACGACTTCCTCCGGCGGGCAGCGGCTACTCAGGCCGCTCTGCCACCCAAAACCGACTCGTCCGCGACGTGGGTACCAGGCGCAGGTCCGAGCCGAACGGATCTGGACAGGCTTCTGCGCAGAGCAGCGGGAGGTCCGTGAAGCCGCCAAAAGGATCGGCGGGAGTGAGCCGTGCCTCCTGAGGGCGGCCCGTCGGGTGCTGCCGGCGCACGTCTGGAAACCACCACCCGTTCCGACGGTTCGGACCTGGTGCACGGGTGGAAGCCACCGAAGTCTCGTGAGCGACCTCGTCCTCCGAGGCCGCCGAGCGGGTCGGCTGGCGCGCCGAAGGCCAGCGACGAAAGCCCTCGTCGAGAGCCCTCCTAGGGCCGTACTTCGCTGACGGTGCGGTCTGCAAGGCCACCCGGCTACGCTGGCGAGGTGTTCGAGACCGCGATGCTGAGCCGGGCGACTGGGCTGCTCGCGTTCGTCCTGTGCCTCGCGACGCCTTCGGAGTCCACCGCAGCGGCGGGCGTCGCGGTCCTCATCGCTGCGGCGCTGGTGGTGGCGGTGGGCTCGCGCGTCGTCGTCGAGCACCGCGTCACGGGGGTGGGGGTGCGGCCCGGCGAGGCCGTGCGGCTGGTGCCCGTGCTCTCCTCGCGCATCGCGGACCCGGTGCGGCAGCCGGTGCGTCCGCGCGCTCCCGGTCTGGTCTGAGGTCGCCTTCGGGCGACGAGCCCGATCCGATCCTCTGACCAGGAGAACCCCCATGCTCGACCCGCTGAAACACGTCCTGTCCGCCCTGCTGTCCCACACCCACGCCCTCGTCACGCACCTCGGGGCCGACCCCGGTGGTGCCGTCGGCTGGTGCCTGAGCATCGCCACGATCGTCGTCGTGGTGCGCTCCCTGCTGCTGCCGATCACGGTCCACCAGGTCCGCAACGCGCGCCGGGCCGCGCTCGCCCGGCCCCAGCTGCAGGAGATCGCGCAGCGGTACAAGGGCCGCACCGACACCGAGAGCCTGCGCGCCATGATGGAGGAGCGACGTGCCGTGTCCGCCGAGCACGGCGTCTCGCGGCTCGGGTGCCTGCCGGTGCTGCTGCAGGTGCCCCTGTGGATCGCGCTGTACCACCTGCTCTCCGACGTCGCGTCCGGCTCGCCGGTCGGGTCGATGGACGCCGAGCAGGTGGTGCTCTTCGATCGTGCCCAGCTGTTCGGGACCGGTCTGGCCGACAGCGGCATGCTCGGCCAGGGTGGGCTCCACCTGGCCGTCGTCCTCACGCTCGCGGCCGTGGCCGCGCTGGTCTCGTTCGCGACCCAGCACCTGTTCGTCATGCCCAACACCCCGACCGAGGGGATGCCCGAGGCGATGCAGCAGGCCACCCGGATGATGCCGACGCTCTCGGCCGGAGGGCTCCTGCTCGCCGGGACGTTCGTGCCGGTCGGCCTGCTCGTCTACTGGGTCGCCAGCCAGGTGTGGACGCTCGGCCAGTCGTTCGTCGTGTGGCGATGGTTCCCGACGCCCGGGACGCGGGCCGCGTCCCGGCAGCTCGTCGACCGTCCTGGTCCTCGCGACGCACGATGAGGTGCCGAGAAGTGCGACGTCCCCAACCGGATCACGTCCCCATCCCGTCTATGAGGTGACAGAGTTCAACGGGACGAGGAGTGCACGTGCGACGGACGACCGAGGCTGCCTACAGCGAGTTCGCTCGAGCTGCGTGGCCGCACCTGTACCGGACGGCGGTGCTCATCGTCGGGGACCGGCAGCTCGCCGAGGACCTCGTGCAGTCGGCCCTGGTCAAGACCTACCTGGCCTGGCCCCGGCTGCGCGAGCCCGACAAGGCGAGGGCCTACACCCGACGGGTGATGGTCACCGTCTCGCGCGACTGGTTCCGCAAGCACGCCTGGAACCACGAGAACGTACGCGACGTCGACGAGTCCGTGGGAGGCGCCGCAGACCACACGGCCGACCTTGCCGGTGACCTCGCCGACCGCGTGACGCTCGCCGACGCGCTGCGGGCCCTGCCCCTCGGCCAGCGGTCGGTGCTCGTCCTCCGCTTCCTCGAGGACCTGTCCGTCCAGGAGACCGCCGACCTCCTGAACGTGTCCACCGGCACCGTCAAGAGCCAGACCGTCGTCGCCCTCGCAGCCCTGCGGGCCCGCGCCGACCTCGTCACCGAAGGAGCCCACGATGACTGACCACCTCACCGACCTCATCCGGCAGCACGCCACCTCCCAGCCCGTCCCCGAGCTGGACCTCGACGGGGTGATCCGCAGCGGTCGTCGAGCCGGCCGGCGTCGGGCCGTGGTCCGGCGTTCCGTCGCGACCCTCGCCATCGGCGCCGTCGCCGGCACCGCTGTCGCCGTCGGGAGCGGGGGTGGGGGCGGTGCACCGTCGCTGCAGGTCGAGAGCAGCATCTCCGCCTCCGACGCCGCCCTCGTCTCCGACGCCTACCGCACGGGCGGTGCGTTCTCGCGGGGCGACACCGTCTGGTTCAGCGACCCTGACTACTCGGTCGACCTCGGCACGGACGTCCAGACACTCTTCTACACGGCCGACGGCGTCGTCGCCGCCGTCTCCGACGACGACGCGGGAGATGCGCCGCGTGGCTGGGTCTACGTGGGCACCGACGGCACCGTGCGACGGCTCGACCTGCCCCCCAAGGTCGTGCCGGGCGCCGACGCCGCCGCGGACCGCCTCGCGTACGTGACGAAGGCCGGCAGCGGGTACGAGGTGCACGTCGTCGAGGCATCCTCCGGCGACGAGCTGGCCGTCGTGCCGTTCGACGGCGGGTACAGCTGGGCCGGCTGGACCGTCCCGCCCATCGGCCTCACGGGCGACTACGTCGTGGTCGGCACGAACGACGCGCAGAAGGTGCTCAACTGGCGCACCGGCAGGGCGGTCGCAGCGGTCCCGGGCGAGCAGCTCCCGTCGACCGGCGGCGGACGCGCTCTCGGCGGCGACCACGGGTCGACGGCGTACCAGCTCGGCGACGCACGGCAGCTGGGCTCCACCGCTGACCTCACGGTCGGCTCCGGCGACGGGCGATGGGCCTCGAACGAGCTGTCGCCCGACGGCCGCTTCGTCCAGACCACGACGACGTTCGTCAGCACCGACGAGGACGGCACCAGGACGGTCGTCGACGGGGTGGAGGGCAACGAGGTCCGGAACCCGGTCGTGCACGTGACCGACCTCGACACGGGCCGGCGGATCACACTGCCGGGGGACGGGTTCACCTACGGCTGGACCCCCGACGGCCGTCTGGTGAAGGTCGAGGGCAGTCGGGTCACCACGTGCGACGCCGCCACCGGCGCCTGCTCGACGCGCACCGTGCCGGACGGACCCGGGAAGATCCGCGTCGCCGGGACCTACCTCGGCTCCTGACGACGACTGCGACGCCGTCGCCCGTCCCCGCAGGGAGGATGGGCGACGGCGTTCGCGCGGCTAGAGCAAGCCCTCCACGAACTGCGTGACGCCGTGGCCGAAGGACCAGTCCGCATGGGTGTTCTCCGTGAGCGACACGATCAGCAGGTGCTCGACTGGCGTACCCGCGAGCGCGTGGGCGATGTGCCGAGGAGCGGCTGCCCACGTGCTGCCCCACGAGGGCGTGGGCTGGGTGCGGACCTCTGTGAGAGGCGTCTACCCCAGCTCCCGGCCTGTCAGTCGCCCATCGCACGTTGCAGGACGTCGGCGAAGTCGCCGTCGACATGGATCGACAGCGTGCCCTCTTCGTCGAAGCGGGTGAGCTGCACGTAGGCCGACCCGTTCCACCAGTACAGGTGAGGGCTGACCTGGCCCACGCCGTCGGAGTACCCGAGCGCGGTGAAACGCGCCATGCTGTTCACCACCGAGACCACGGTCGCGTCGCGCACCACGTGCCAGCAGAGCTGGTGACGGTGCGGCACGCTCATCAGCCAGCCGAGGTCGGTCGGCGGGGCGTCGTCGACCCCGGCGGGCAGATCGGGGAGCAACAGCGCGCGGCTTCCGGTGTGGACCGAGTCGCCGAGCAGCACGTGGAAGGCGCCGCCGTCGTGCGCGTCGACCAGCTGCACCTGCTCCGTGGGGAGGGCCCGGAGGTTCTCGAGACCAGCCCGGTGCAGCAGCTCCCATCCGCCAGCGGCCCGTGCGTTCTCGTGGTTGTAGATCGACAAGCTGTCTGGCAGGTCGAGAGCGAGGGCCTCGATGATGCCGGGAGCGAGCTCGCGGTGCGGGAACGCGTCGAGGTCGGGGAGGGCGTCGGCGGGCAGAAGCCGCACGTAGGTGCGACGCCGCTGGTCGTCGGGGTCTGCGCCCTCGAAGGGGTCCTCCCCGTCGAAGCTCTCGAGGAGGTGCCGCACGTGGTCCCGCACCACGGCCGGCCAGTCCTGACGGTCGACGTCGGCGCACGTGGCCGCGACGTTCCAGAACCCGAACTGACGACCTTCGGCGTCGACCGCATGATCGGCGTGGGTGGTCACCTCGAGCCCGTGCTCGCCGAACGCGTGGTGCAGGAGCGTGCGGACGCGGTCGGCGTCCGAGACGGTGAGGAACGTCAGCGCCTCGTCCATGGGTTCAGGGTGGTCCGCCGTGCGCCTCGAGAAGATCCTCATGGTGCTGTCCTCCGTGTCGGGTGCGGGTTCCAGCATGGCAGTGCCGGGCTCGACGCAGCCGGACCCGTGCCGCGTCGGACCTAGAGCAGGCCCTCCACGAACTGTGCGACGCCGTGGCCGAAGGACCAGTCCTCCTTGGTGTTCTCCGTGAGCGACACGATCAGGTCGGACGGGGCGAGGCCGCACTCGGCCTCGAGCCGCTCGGCGAGGGTCGCGTAGAGCGCGCGCTTCTGGTCGAGGTCGCGGCCCTGCTGGGTGATCTGCAGGATCACGAGGTCGTCGGTGCGCTCGATGCCGAGCCCGGTGTCCTCGGCGATCACGTGGCCCGGCTTGTGCTCGGAGATCAGCTGGTAGCGGTCACGCTCGGGCGCGGCGAACACGTCGAGCAGGGTCTGCTGGACGACGTCGGCCAGCCGGCGGACCTCCTCGGGCGTGCGTCGACCCTCGACGAGGTGCAGGTGGACGAGTGGCACGGGGACTCCTGACGTCGGGACACGGTCACCTCATCGTCGGCACGCCCACGGCGACGCGCGACCCGAGCGGGGGTGAGGTCCGGCACCCACGCCGTCAGGACGGGTCAGCGAGCGGCGTCCTGGGCGGGGCTGGGGCGACCGAGGGACGCCGCGAGCTCGGCCTGGTAGGCGGCGTAGGCCTCGACCAGCCGTGGCGCGTTCCAGCCCGACGGTCGCAGCTCCGGCGGCAGGGCCGGGTCGGTCCGCAGGTGCCGGACCAGCGCGGCGGCCACGGCCAGACGCTCCGCGGGTGGCCGTGGTTCGTCGAGGGCGGTGAGCAGCCGACCGCCCGCGTCCGTCCAGGCCGGCAGATCCCACAGGCGCGCGGTGAGCCCGCGCTCGTCGAGCGGACGTGAGCTCGCCACCACGACGAGGTCGTCGGGCCAGGCGGAGAGCGGCCGGTCGAGGTTCGCGGGCCGGGTCCAGACGCCCTCGCGCAGCTCGGCGAGCCGCAACCGCTCCATCTCCTGGCGCAGCGCGGCGCGGTCCGGCGCCGACCGGCCGGCGGCGACCACGACCGCGGTCTCCCACGTGCCGTCCCACGGCCGGTATGGCGGGTCGAGTGCGGCGTCCTGGAGCCGTTGCCGTTCCTGCAGCCGGGCGCCGATGCGGTAGGTGCCGTCCGAGCGCTCGAGGTCGCCCGCCGCGACGAGGCGGGTCAGCGCGGCGCGCAGCGTCGACTCGGGGACGTCGAAGACCTCGCCGGAGGCCACGAGCTGCGCCGGCGTCATCTCCGGCGGGTGCACCGCGAGCATGAGGCTCAGCACGATCGACCGGGCGCTGAGGGGGCGGACGTCCATGCGCACAGTCTCCATCCTCACAGATGGCCTTGCAGATCCTTGACAACTGTCACGATGATGCAATGCTTGGACCATGACGCTCACCCCGCCCCGCACCGTCAGCGACGTCCGCCCCGGCACGGTCACCGGTGCCGACGCCAACCAGGCGCCGCCGCTCGCGCCCTACGACGCGTCGGCCGACGTCGCGCTCGTCGAGGCGCTGCACCGGGAGGGTGCCGGCTGGGCGGAGGACGACGTGCGCCGGCTCGGTCGCCTGGCGGGCAGTCCCGAGGCGCAGCGCTGGGCAGAGGACGCCAACCGGTTCGAGCCCGAGCTGCGTGTCGTCGACCGCTACGGCAACCGGGTCGACGAGGTCGAGTTCCACCCCGCCTGGCACCAGCTCATGGACACCGCGATCTCCGAGGGCCTCGGCGGCGCCGCCTGGGCGGACGAGCGGGCAGGCGCCCACGTCGCCCGCACGGCGGGCAGCCTCGTGTGGGGCCACACCGAGGCCGGCCACGGGTGCCCGGTCACGATGACCTACGCCGTCGTGCCCGCGCTGCGGCACGCCCCGGCGCTGGCCGAGGTGTACGAGCCGCTCCTCACGTCGCGCGTCTACGAGCCAGGGCTGCGCGTGCCCACCCAGAAGCAGGGGCTGCTCGCGGGCATGGGCATGACCGAGCGCCAGGGCGGGTCCGACGTCCGCACCAACACCACCGTCGCGCAGCCGACCGACGAGCCCGGGGTCTTCACGCTGCACGGCGCGAAGTGGTTCACGTCGGCGCCCATGTGCGACGTGTTCCTCGTGCTCGCACAGTCGCCGGGCGGCCTGTCGTGCTTCCTCGTCCCGCGGATCCTGCCCGACGGGTCGCGCAACCGCTTCCACGTCGTGCGGCTCAAGGACAAGCTCGGCAACCGCTCCAACGCCTCGTCCGAGCCCGAGCTCGACGGCGCCGTCGCCTGGCTCGTGGGGGAGGAGGGGCGCGGCGTGCGCACCATCATCGACATGGTCAGCTGCACGCGGCTCGACTGCGCGACGGGCAGCGCCGCCCTCATGCGCAAGGCGTTCGTCGAGGCCGGCCACCACGTGCAGCACCGTGCGGCGTTCGGCCGCCGGCTGGTCGACCAGCCCCTCATGCGCAACGTCCTCGCCGACCTCGCCCTGGAGTCGGAGGCTGCGACGGCGTTCACCCTGCGGCTCTCGGGTGCCGCCGACCGTGCCCTGCGCGGCGACGAGCAGGAGCAGGCGTTCCGACGCATCGGCACGGCCGTCGGGAAGTACTGGATCACGAAGCGCGGCCCCGCCTTCACCGCCGAGGCCATGGAGTGCCTGGGTGGCAACGGGTACGTCGAGGAGTCGGGCATGCCGCGGCTCTACCGCGAGGCGCCGCTGAACTCGATCTGGGAGGGATCGGGCAACGTCAACGCGCTCGACGTCCTGCGGGCGCTCGGCCGCGAGCCGGTCGTGGCCGACGCCCTCCTGCACGAGATCGGCCTCGCCCGCGGTGGCGACGCCCGCCTCGACGCCGCGGCCGACCGGCTGGGTGCCGACCTCGCCGCCGCCGCGCGCGACCTCGGCAGCATCGAGTTCCGGGCGCGCCGACTCGTCGAGCAGATGGCCCTGACGCTGCAGGCGTCGCTGCTGGTGCGGCACTCGACGCCGGCCGTGGCCGACGCGTTCTGCTCGAGCCGGCTCGACGGGCGCGGCGGGCTGGCGTTCGGCACGCTCGACGCCGACGTCGACGCGGGCGCCATCCTCGAGCGGGCCCTGCCCGGTCTCTCGACCTGACGCCGGCCGGGCCGGGGACGCGCTGGTCGCGCGCGTCCGGTCAGACGCCTGGATCGCCTGACGGCCACGCGGCGATGAGCTCCGCGGGGCCGAGGACGGTGACGTCGTCGATCTGCGTCGGTACCCGCGAGACGGCGAGCAGCGGGGTCTCGTCAGTCGCCCCCGGGAGCTGGCGTCGATGCTCGACGAGGCGGTGGTAGTCCCGGCGGCTGAAGGGTGCGTTCTCGAGCCACTTGATGGATCCCACCGCGAAGAGGGCCTTCGCCGTGGGTGTCCGGTCCGCGACGACGATGTCGATCTCGGGATCGTTCTTGCGGGTCCAGTAGCCGCCCACGACCCCGGCGGACCTGTCGGGTCCGAGCGGGAGGCCGAGCCGATCGATCGCTTCACGGACGATCGGCTCGACGGCGCGACCGCGCCACGTCGTCCAGGACCTCTGGACCCGGTCGAGGGTGCGGTCGCCACGTCCGCGCTCCACCTCGTGGATGTACGGCCCGACGAACTCCAACCAGAACCTCAGGTAGGGGTCGGCGACCCAGTAGCGCGCTTCCCGCGAGGCCTTCGTCGACAGGGGCGTGGCCCGATGCACGATGCGCTTGTCCGTCAGGAGCGTGAGAGCCCGGCTCAGGCTGGCGGCGGTGACACCGCTGGCTCGCCCGATGGTGGTGAACGTGCGCTCGTCGCTGCCGATGGCCCCGAGGACGGTTCGTGCCTGGGCCTCCGAGGGGAACTCGGCCGCAAGGGCGCGCTCGGCGGAGACCAGGAGGGCGGAGGTGGGGTTGGCGAACGCGCTGCTCACGTAGTCGGTCAAGGACTGGCCGGGCTCCCACTCGGCGCAGATCAGTGGAAGTCCACCGGTGACGAGGTGCGCGTCGAATGCGTCGGCGGGCTCGAGCTGGAGCATGCGGCCGACCTCGGCGGGCGAGAGCGCAGGCACGACCATCTCGTCGGCACGTTGGTGGAACGGCCGGTCGTAGCTGCTGAGCGCCTCCATCATGGCCAGGTCGGAACCGATGCCGATGAGGAGCAGCCGATGCCTGGACAGGATCCTGTCAAAGACGGTCTGGAGCGTGCCTTCGAACGCAGGGTCCTGAGCGATGATGTAGGGGAGCTCGTCGAGGACGATGATGCTGCCGGTGTCGGACGTCGCGCTGGCGAGCAGTCGAAGCGCTGCGTCCCAGCTCGTCACCGTGAGGTCGCGGAAGGCGTCCGCGCCGGGGAGGTTGGAGCGGGCGACCTCGTCGACGAAGAGCTGGAGCTCCTCGTGCAGGGGGCGTCGCGAAGCAGCGTAGAAGAGGTAGGGCACTCCGGATCGCTCGACGAACTCCTCGACGAGACGGGACTTGCCCACGCGACGCCGTCCTCGGATGAGGACGGCCTTGCCGGGCTTGGCGTCCGTCGACTCGCGCACCGACGTGAGGCGGTCGGCGAGCTCCCGCAGTTGCTGTTCTCGTCCCACGAACATGTGCCGCGCCTCAGGTCAGGAAAGGATTCACTGATGAGACTATCATGGATAATAGTCTCTTAAGGTATACTCTTTGGGCGTCCGCGATCGACGATCCGCCAGTGGGCCGCCCCGTCCTGCGTGACGCCGGCGCGGCAGTCGGGCGACCCGCCCGGTCCTCCACAGAGACGTCCAGGTGTCCTCAGCGACTCGCATCGAGAACGCTCCCGGGGTTGAGCCGACCCTCCGGGTCGAGAGCGGCCTTGACGGCGCGGTGGACGTCGAGCGCGACGGGGTCGAGCTCGCGAGCCAGCCACCCGGCCTTGAGCCGGCCGACGCCGTGCTCGCCGGTCACCGTGCCGCCCAGGTCGAGGGCGAGCGCCGTGATCGCGTCGAACGCACGCCGGGCGGCCGCCTCGGACTCCGGGTCCTGCTGGTCGAAGATCACCGTCGGGTGCATGTTGCCGTCGCCGGCGTGGCCGAACACCCCGATCGTCAGTCCCTCGGTGCGGGCCACCTGCTCGACGCCCTGCACGAGCGCCACGATCGCGCGCCGCGGGACGCACACGTCGTCGAGCAGCCAGTCGCCGAGCCGCTCCAGGGCGGGCAGCGCCTGACGTCGGGCCTCGAGCAGCTGCCGTCCCTCCTCGACGTCGGTCGTGACCGCGACGTCGACCGCTCCCGCTCCCTCGCACGCCCGCTGCACGGCTGCGAGCGTCGCCGTGGGGTCGGGCTGGTCAGACTGGACGAGCAGCATCGCGGCGGCGTCGAGCCCCATGCCGGTGTGCGCGTCGATCGCCCGGAGCGTGGTCGCGTCGAGCAGCTCCAGCAGCGACACGTCGAGCGCGTCGGCGGTCATCTGTTCCACCGCGCGACCCGCGTCGGGCAGCGAGGCGAACGTCGCGACGACGGTGGCGGGCGCCGGTGGGGAGGGCCGCAACCGGAGCGTGACCTCGGTGATCACCCCCAGGGTCCCCTCGGAGCCCACGAGCAGGTGGGTCAGGTCGTAGCCGGCCACGCCCTTCACCGTGCGGCGTCCGGTCCGCAGGACCCGACCGTCGGCCAGGACGACCTCGAGCCCCAGCACGTAGTCGCCCGTCACCCCGTACTTCACGCAGCACATGCCGCCGGCGTCGGTCGCGACGTTGCCGCCGATGGTCGAGATGGCCACGCTGCCGGGGTCGGGCGGGTAGAACAGCCCGACCTCCTCGACCGCCGCGCGCAGGTCGCCGGTCAGCACGCCGGGCTGCACGACGGCGACCCGTTCCTCGACGTCGATCGCGACGATGCGGTCGAGCCGTCGGGTGCTCAGCACGACGGAGCCCGCCGGAGCGTTCGCGCCGCCGGCCAGCCCCGTGCCGGCGCCGCGGGTGACGACCGTGAGCCCGGCCGCCCGCGCGGCCCGCAGGCAGGCGGCGACCTCGTCGGTGTCGCGCGGCGACAGCACCGCGGCAGGCGTCGAGCGCTCCACCAGTCGCGCCTCGTCGTGCGCGAACCCGGCCACGACGTCAGGGTCGGTCTGCACGATCGCCGCGGGCAGGTCGTCGAGGCTCACCCGTCGATCGTGCCACGAGCGACGCCTCGCCGTTCTTGACGTGGATTTGAGGTCCGGTTGGGTTGGGGCTGACCCGTCCCGCCCGATGCTCGTGGTGCCGCCGTCGGAGCGGCACCGACGAGGAGGACGACATGAGGACCGACGTGAGGACCAGGGCCCGCCGGGTGGCGGTCGGCGCGGGGGTGCTGGGCGTCGTGGCGACCGGTGGTCTCGCGGCCGTCGTCGCACAGACCAGCACCACCGCCGCGAGCGTCGAGCAGGGCACCACCGCGACCACGTCGTCGGGGAGCGTGTCCTCGCAGGACGCGAGCCGGGGCAGCAGCTCGGACCAGGGGAGCAGCTCGGATCAGGGCGGGAGCGGCCTGCAGCAGGGCAGCTCCAGCGGCCAGGGCGACGCGTCGAGCAACGCGTCATGAGCGCCACGCGTCGGTGGGACGCCTGGTCGTGCACCGTGTCCGTGACCATGGAGGGCGGCTCGCCCGACCGCGCCGAGCGCGTCGTCCGCGACCTGATGGCCGACGTCGACGCCGCCGTGAGCCGGTTCCGCGACGACGCAGAGCTGGTACGGGTCGCTCGGCATGGCGGCCGGCTGGTGCCGGCGTCGGCGCTGACCGTCGAGCTGGTCCAGGTGGCCCTGCAGGCCGCGCGCGCGACCGACGGTGCCGTCGACCCGACGCTCGGCGGCCATCTCGCGGCGCTCGGCTACGACGCCGACCTCGACGTGGTGCGTGCCGCCCCCCGAGGTCGCTCGGCCGGGACGCAGCCGGGGCGGGCGGGTCGGCCCCACCGACCGAGCCGGCCCCACCGATCTGACTGGCCCCACCGATCTGACTGGCCCCACCGATCTGACTGGCCCCACCGATCTGACTGGCCCCACCGATGTGACTGGCGCAGTGTCCGGGTCGAGCCGGAGCTGCGGCTGGTGGGGGTGCCGGCGGGCGTCGAGCTCGACCTCGGCGCCGTGGCGAAGGCGTGGACGGCCGACGAGGCGGCCCACCGGGTGCACGCGCTCGAGGGTCACGCCGTCCTCGTCGAGATCGGCGGCGACCTCGCGCTCGCGGGCCGACCGTCCCGACCCTGGCAGGTCGACGTCGCCGAACGACGCGGCGGGGCGGGGACCCGGGTCGCCGTGACCCGCGGCGGGCTCGCGACGTCGTCGACCCGGGAGCGTCGCTGGACCACCACGGACGGCGTCCCGGCCCACCACCTGCTGGACCCCCGTACGGGCCGACCCGCCGACAGCTCCTGGCGCACGGTCACCGTGTGGGCTCCGAGCGCGGTGCAGGCGAACACGCTCAGCACGGCCGCGGTGGTCCGCGGCCCGGAGGCCCTGCCCTGGCTGCAGCGTGACGACGTGGCCGCACGCGTGGTCACCGTCGCCGGTGCCGTCGAGCACGTCGGCGGCTGGCCGCCCGAGACGGAGGTGGCGGCATGACCCTCTGGTTCCTGGCTCGTGCTCTCGGCATGGTGGCCCTCCTCGGGTTCACGGCGTCCGTCTGCCTCGGTGCGCTCGCGTCGTCGACGGGTCGCGGCAGCGGCGCCCACGAGCAGCGCGCCGTCCGCCAGCTCGCGCACCGCTCGGTCGCGCTCACGGCGCTGGCGGCGCTGGTCCTGCACGTCGGGCTGCTCGTGCTCGACACCCACGTGGACGTGCCGCTCACCTCCGTGGTCGTGCCCTTCACCTCGGGGTTCGCGCCGCTCGCGGTCGGGCTCGGCGCCCTCGCGGTGTGGGCCTTCGTGGCCGCCGCGCTGAGCGGACTGTCGCGCGGCCGGCTCGCCGGCTCGCGGGTCTCGCCCCTCGTCTGGCGCACCGTGCACGGCTCCGCCTACGTCGGCTGGCTGCTGAGCATGGGGCACGGCGTCCTCGCCGGCACCGACACCGGTCGTGCCTGGGCGACGGTCGTCTACGTCGGCTGCGCGCTGGCGGTGGCCGGAGCCGCGGCGCTGCGCATTCTCGCCCGTCCCCGTCGGACGACCGTCCTCACCGACTCCGTCCCACCCCACCGTGTGCTCGTCCGAGGAGGATCCCGATGACCGTCCTGACCTGTCCCAGCGGTCCCCCGGCCGTCCTCACCTGGGGAGCGGACGCCCTGCTCTCCGGCGCGCGCGACACCGGCCACGTGCCCCTCGTCGAGCACGAGCTCCTGCATGGCGCGCTCCGGGCGGACGCAGCGCGCACGCTCGCCGCCGACGTGGCGTCGGTGCGGCTGCTGGGCCGTGGCGGTGCAGCCTTCCCGGTCGCGACCAAGCTGGCCGGAGTCGCGCCCGGGTCCGACGTGCGGGTGGTGGTGAACGGCAGCGAGGGCGAGCCGGCGAGCTGGAAGGACCGGGTGCTCATGCGCCGCGTCCCGCACCTCGTGCTCGACGGCGTCGTCGTCGTGGCGGAAGCCCTGCGCACGACGCACGCCGTGGTCGCCGTCCACGACCCGCAGGCTGCTGCGGCCCTGCGTGCCGCGCTCGTGGAGCGCACCGACGCGCACCACGTGCGGGTCGTCGACGCAGCAGGGACGTTCGTCGGCGGCGAGGCGCGGTCGCTCGTCAACCGGCTCTCGGGGTCGGCGCCGGTCCCGGGTGGCCGACGCACGCTGCCGACCGTCCACGGGGTCGACGGGCACCCGACGTTCCTGTCGAACGTCGAGACCTTTGCGCAGCTGGGGCTGCTGGGCCGTCGCGGACCGGCCGGGTTCGCGAGCGTCGGCACCCTCGACGAGCCGGGGAGCACGCTCGCGACGCTGCTGGGCGACGTGCCGCACCCGGGCGTGGTCGAGGTGCCGCACGGCCGACGGGTCGCCGACCTCGTCGGCGGAGCGGACCGGACCGTCCTCCTCGGTGGGTACCACGGCCGCTGGACCAAGGCCGGCGACCTGCTCGTGGACCGCGCCGCCCTCCGCGCGCGAGGTGCGACGTGGGGTGCGGGCGTCG
>NZ_JAMXRU010000023.1 GCF_024124745.1 Aeromicrobium sp. CnD17-E | reverse complement strand
CGGGGGCGGCTACTTCGTCTACTACGACGCGAAGCGCGGGAAGGTCAGCACCATCGACGGTCGCGAGACCGCACCCGCCGGCATCACGCGCGACGCGTTCATCGACCCGTCCACCGGCAAGCCGTACCGGTTCACGCCCGAGCTCGTCTCGTCCGGCGTCGCGGTCGGCGTCCCGGGGACGCCGGCCACCTGGGAGGCGGCCCTGCGCGACCACGGTCGCTGGTCGCTGCGCCAGGCCCTCGCCCCGTCCATCAAGCTCGCCGAGCGCGGGTTCACGGTCGACCGGACGTTCCGCAGCCAGACGCTCGACAACAAGGACAGGTTCGCGGCCTTCCCCGACACCGCCCGGCTGTTCCTGCCCGGCGGCGACGCGCCCCAGGTCGGCAGCACCTTCCGCAACCCAGAGCTGGCCCGCACGCTGTCGCTGATCGCGGCGAAGGGGCCGCGCGCCTTCTACACCGGGTCCGTCGCCCGCGACGTCGCGCGCACGGTCCAGGCGCCGCCGAAGGACCCCGCGTCCGACCTGCCGGCCCCGCCCGGCTCCATGACCGAGCGTGACCTCGCCACCTACCGGGTCGACCGCCAGGCACCGACCCGCGCGCGGTACCGCGGTCTCGACGTGTACGGCATGGCTCCGTCGTCGTCGGGCGGCATCGCGGTCGGCGAGGCGCTGAACATCCTCGAGGGCTACCGCCTGGGCGGGGGCGCCCGCCTCGGCTCGTCGCTGCACCTGTTCCTCGAGGCGTCGGCACGGGCGTTCGCCGACCGCGCGGCGTACGTGGGCGACGTCCCCGACGTCCCCGTCCGCACCCTGCTCAGCCAGCGCTTCGCCGACTCACGAGCCTGCACCATCGACCCCACGCAGGCGTCGCAGCGGCCGGTGGCGGCGGGCGCGCTCGACGGCGGCCCCTGCAAAACCCGGGCCGCGGAGGAGAAGCCGGACACCGAGAACATCTCCACGACCCACCTCTCGGTCGTCGACCGCTGGGGCAACGCCGCCTCCTACACACTCACCATCGAGCAGACCGGTGGCTCGGCGATCACGGTGCCCGGGCGCGGGTTCCTGCTCAACAACGAGCTCACCGACTTCACGGCCGTCTACGACCCGAAGGACCCGAACCGGATCGAGCCGGGCAAGCGACCCCGCTCGTCGATGTCGCCGACGATCGTGCTCGACCGCGGCCGGGTGAAGTACGTGGTCGGCTCGCCCGGTGGCGCCACCATCATCACGACGGTCCTGCAGGTGCTGCTCAACCGCATCGACCTCGGCATGACGCTGCCGCAGGCGGTCGCCGCGCCGCGCGCCTCGCAGCGCAACGCAGCCGTCACGCCGGCCGAGCCGGCCTTCATCGAGCAGTACGGCGGCCTGCTCGCCCCCTTCGGCCAGCAGCTGACGCCGTCGGGAGACGCGTTCACGTCGCAGGCGGAGATCGGTGCGGTGGCCGCGATCGAGCAGGACCGCCGCGGCCGCCTCACCGCCGTCGCCGAGCCGCAACGTCGCGGTGGCGGCACCGCCCTGGTGGTGCGACCCGACCGCCGATAGCCACGTTCTGGAACCTCATCGCCCATCTCACGAGTCAGAATGGGCGATGAGGTTCCGAATCTGCGGGATGGTGCCGGGGTCCTCCAGCACGCGCCGCAGCATGGTGCGCGCCTCCTCCTGGTCCTCGGCGGGGTACCCGCTCCCGGTGTGGCCGTCGAGGAGCAGCAGCGCATCGGTGCCGTCGGCATGGACGATGCGTGCCGCCACCTCGACCGACGCCAGGGTGCTGCCCCAGCCTGTGGCCTCGGCTGCCGCAGCCCTGAGAAAGGCCCAGAGTCCGGGCTTCGACGTGCGACTCGTCGGCGCGGACACGAGCAGGTCGGTGACGTCGGCCCACGACCACGTCGCCTCGTCGACCATCGCCTCGGCATCGACGTCGAGCCGTCGGTGCACGAGCCCCTCGGTCGTGAGCATCAGGTGATCGCGCCACGGGTCGCCGACCGCCACCGCGTCGTCGGTGGTCACCAGCCAGGCCATGCGGTGCTCGCTCATGACATCTCCCCCTCCTCAGGCGCCGCTGCGGACGCCAGCTGGTCCAGCACGTCCGCGGCCCGTCGATCGGCGAAGGCCGCCCGTCCGCCGACGGCGCTGGCCACCCCCACGATCCCTGTGGCGGGACGCCACGCCACCACCGCCCCGCAGCGCATGAGAGCGCCGTGGTGGACGGCCAGGCCGTCGTCCACCCGCCAGGCGTGGGGCTGCCGAGAGGGATCGAGCAGGCCGCCGTCGGCCGAGGCCCGCACGAGCGCCGCCATGTCGTCGAGGGTGGCCACGAGACCCGCCGCCCCGACGAACGGGCCGTCGCCGATGACCCACTCGTCGAGGGGGCGGCCCCAGATGCTCAGCGCCTCGACGACGTCGTCACGCTCGCCGGTCCTCCGGGCGATGTCGAACGCGCTCGGGTCGAGACCGGCCGGCTCGACGAGCGTGCTCCGCACCTGCTCGATCCACGGCCCGCCGACCTCCTCCAGCATCCGCGTCAGCACCGCGTAGCCGAGGTTGGAGTACTCGCCCACCACCCGACGGTGCTGGTCGACGAGCGCGTCGAGCTCGGGCAGCACGTCGTGGTCGAAGCGCTCTCGCGTCCACCGCCGGTAAGGATCGAGGAGCTCGCGGCGCTGACCTGGGGCAGTGCGCGGCAGCCCCGACCGGTGCCGGACGAGCTCGGCCACGGTGATCGGCGACGTCGAGTCGAGCACCTCCTCGACCGTCGTGTCCCACCTCCACGTGCCGCGCTCGACCATCGCGTGGGCCAGCCCGGCCGTCAGGATCTTCGACACCGAGCCCCACCGGACCGGCTGCCCCGGCCGGTGCCAGCCCGAGCCTTCGCGCCGCTCCCCGTCCTTGGTCAGCAGAAGGGCCGCGACGCTCGTCCGGAGGCTCATCGCTCCACCTCCAGGGTCCGATCGGCGAGCATGAGGAGCCCCTCCGCGTCGCCGACGTCGCTGGTCGTGCGACCGGCGAACTGGGCCACCGCGACGGTGGCACCGCTGTCGTCGAACGTCCACCGCAGCTCCGCGACGACGCCGGGCGCCCCGCCCGGCTTCGTGAAGTCGTCGTCTAGGACGGCGCGGGCCTGCGGGCCGAACAACCCGCGATGCTCCAGCAACCATGCGCCCAGGGCAGCGATGTCGGTGGACCGCGCCGTCCAGTCCAGGCCGTCCTGCCATCGGGGCGTCGTCACGGCGCGCGGATCGACGTCGACCGTCGCCGCGGCGACCCGCCTCAGCACCTCACGAGTCTCCGCGTCCCCGAGATCCGCACCAGCGGGCAGGGGTTCGGCGCCCCATCCCGCCTGCAACACCTGCTTCGTCGAGAGGAACGGGCCGGACCAGCGGCGCCCGGTGGCTTCCTCCCAGGCCGCCGTCACGCCGTCCGGACCGACGACGCGGAGCAGGGCGTCCGTCGCGGTGTTGTCGCTGGTCTGCAGCATCAGGGCGACCAGTTCGTCGATCGTGCGGCGCTCACCGGCGGCAGGCGTGCGGGCAGTGACGGGGGCCGACTGGTCGCGGGCTCCCACGCGCACCGCCTGTCGCGGCGACAGGCGACCATCGTCGATCCCGCGAGCCACGCCCGCTGCGACCACCACCTTGGCCACCGAGGCCATGGGCAACAGGTCCTCCGGCGACGCGCCGACGACCTCAGCCCGGTCCTCGCCGACCCGCAGCGCGGCTGCGGACCACCGCACGGGCAGCGTGGAAGACACACGACGGACGTCCTGCACGTCGGCCGCGGCGACACTGCGGTCGACCGCTGGACCGAACCAGAGCACGTCGATCGCTCCTCCTTCGCCTCGCTCGAGGTGTAGCAGGAGCGTCCGGCCGGCGCTCGATCGCAGCACTCGGCGAGCCACCGGTCCCTTCGTCTCCTCGTCGACGACCTCCCACGGACCGTCGTCGACGACGGCCCGGACCGCACGGGTCACCTCCGGCCACTGAGCCCCGTCGGACAACGCACTGGAGAAGTACCGCCGGTCGGCAGTGGAGAGCCCCTCGCCGTTGAGACCGTCGACGAGCCACCTCGCTGCACTCGACGCGCTAGCGCCAGGGCGCGGTGCCGGGTCCGGGCTCTCGGAGCAGCCCGCAAGCACCAGGACGGTGGCGACCGCCAGCACCAGCGACGTCCTCATGCGTCGATCTCCACAGCCGATGGCCGCCCGTCCTCGGACCGCGGCCCGTCGTCCGCCCCAGCTCCGCCCCGGCCGCGCAGCCAGGCCACGAACCGTTCCAGGTGGGAGGACACGAAGATCGTGTCGCAGGCGATCATCACCAGCGCAAAGCTCGTCAGACCCATGAACAGCGCGATCGAGAGGTGGAACGTCACCATCATCAAGACGGCCCACGGCCGCACCGACCTGGAGACGACCAGGAACGGGAACCCGATGAGCGCCAGCATGGCTCCGTAGGTGCCGAGGACGACGACGTGGTCATGCTCAAGCACCAGCGGCGACAGGGCCGGGTGGAAGTACTCCGGCGTACGCATCACGTAGTAGAGCGCCGTGCCGTCGATCCACATGTCACCCTGGGCCTTGTACAGCCCGCTCATCAGGTAGACGAGACAGATCTGCAGTGCGATCGCCAGAGCCGCGGCGTTGCTGAGCATGGTCGCCCACCACGTGTGACCGACCCGCCGGACCCGCGCGATCGGCGGCCAGTTGCTGCGCACGGACAGCCGGTCCGTGCACCGGCTGACGGCCAGCAACGGCATGACGATCATCGACAGGTTGTCGCCGCCGTCGATGAGGAACGGATTGGCCCCCCACATCGTCCAACAGACCGCCCACGCTCCAGCGATCACGAGCCGACCGCCGACACCGACGACCATCGCTACGCAGAGCACGATCCCGAGGTGATAGAGGAGCTCGAAGGCGACCGACCCGTCACCGAGCGCTACGAACAGGTTGAAGCCGCCTGCGTGACCGACGTCCTCACGCGGGTAGAACGACTCCGCGCCGAACAACACGCGCCGGTCTCCGTAGTCGGACAGGAAGAGCGACAGCTGGGCGACGCCCACGCCGATCCGAGCGGCGGCCAACCCCACGAGCGCCCGGGGCCGGTCACCGACCGACTGCAGGATGCGATCCGTGGCCGAGATCAGAGGCGCGCCCATGCGGTCTCCAGTACGTCGACGTCGCCTGTCTCACTCCACCGGTCCCGCTCGGACCACCGCGGAAAGCGGTGGATCACGTACCTCAGGCGGACCTGCGAAACTTCGCCGGCCTCGGCACAGCGGTCGGCCAATGCCCATGCGGCGAAGCGGTGCAGAGTCCGCTCGCCCCGCGCACGGCTCTCGCGCTCCTGCGGCGAGAGCTGCTCGGCACGTGGCAGCGCTTCCGGAGCGTCGCTGTCGGGTGCGTCCTCGCGGAACCGCAGGAGGAAAGGGTCCTGCAGGAAGACGTGCATGATGCCGTTGCTGACCACACGCGACATCCGGGATGGGAAGAAGCGGCTACGGTGCACCGCCTCCACCGTCGGGGTCGTGACGTCGACGAAGGGTGACTCGGCTCCGTCGGCGCACCGCACTTGTGCGGCGATGCCGCGGTCCTCGCTGATCGGGTCGGGCGCGAACAGCTGCCAGTTCTGCGAGACATATGGACTCAGCACCTGGTTCGCGCGCTCACCGTGCACGAGTGTGAGGGGGGTGATGGGCGCAGTCGTCAGGACGGCGCTTGCGAAGTACACGAAGCCCGCCACGACGACCGTAGCGAGCGCGAGGCCCCGCGTCAGGCGCGATCGCGCCGTCAACGGGGCCGCGCCGTCCTCCTGGACGTCCACGCGAGACGTCAGTCGAAGATGACGTCGACGGACGTGCCCGGCGCCGACGTCCTGGCGTAGCTGCTTCCGCCCAGGACTCCCTGGATGAAGCTGGCAGCGCGCGCCACCTCGCCGGCGTAGCGCGGAGCCTGCGCCGCGGTAAAGCCCCGACCAGCGGCGGTTGCCGCGGCGACGATGCCAGGGATGGCCTGCGGCCGAGCCTCCACGACGTCGTCCGGCTGGGCCTCGACTGCGGCCACGTAGGGCGACGCGATCACCTCGGAGTCGGCGGTGGCTGCCGACCCGAAGGTGGCGCCCGCTACGACAGTGGCGGCAGCAGCGGCCGTCACGACGATCCTCTTCTTCATCTTTCTCCCCCTCGTCCAGGGCCCCACTCCAGGACCCGCTGGGGAGAGAAACTAGCGAGACTTCCAGAACTCCTCAAGGAAAGTTGCACGTCACACCCACTTGCGGGACGCGCCGGCAGGTTCGCCTGCTTCGCGCCTCTCGCAGATCGCGCCGTCTGCCCTTCTCAGACCTGGCCGGCAGCCTTCATGTCGCGGCGCAGCTCGGGCGGGAGGGCGAAGGTGAGGGTCTCGTCGGCGGTGCGCACGGCGGCGGCGTCGGGGTGGCCGTGCTCGGCGAGGTAGGTGAGGACGTCCTGGACGAGGTCGTCGGGCACCGAGGCACCGGACGTCACGCCGACGGTCTCGACGCCGTCGAGCCACTCCTCCTGGAGCTCGCTGACGTCGTCGATGCGGTAGGACGCCGACGCGCCCGCCTCGAGCGCGACCTCGACCAGGCGCACCGAGTTCGAGGAGTTCGAGGAACCGACGACGATGACCAGGTCGGCGTCCTTCGCGATCTCCTTGACCGCGACCTGACGGTTCTGGGTGGCGTAGCAGATGTCGTCGGACGGCGGGTCCTCCAGCTGCGGGAACTTCTCGCGCAGCCGGCGGACGGTCTCCATCGTCTCGTCGACGCTCAGGGTGGTCTGCGAGAGCCACGACAGCCGGGTGCCCTCGGGGAACTCGAGGGCGTCGACGTCGTCCGGGCTCTCGACGAGGGTGATGTGCTCGGGCGCCTCGCCCGCAGTGCCCTCGACCTCCTCGTGGCCCGCGTGTCCGATGAGCAGGATGCGGTAGTCCTCGGCGGCGAAACGGCGGGCCTCGTGGTGGACCTTGGTGACGAGTGGGCACGTGGCGTCGATCGTCTTCAGGCCACGCTCGGCGGCCTGCTCGTGCACCATCGGCGAGACACCGTGGGCGGAGAACACGACCGTCGCACCCTCGGGCACCTCGTCGAGCTCCTCGACGAACACGGCTCCGCGCTCGGCCAGCGTGTTGACGACGTGCTTGTTGTGCACGATCTGCTTGCGGACGTACACCGGCGCCCCGTAGAGGTCGAGCGCCTTCTCGACGGTGATGACCGCGCGGTCGACGCCGGCGCAGTAGCCGCGCGGGTCGGCGAGGAGCACGCTCCCGCCGACGGGGGGCATGCCGAGGTCCACGTGGGTCGTCATAGGTGCATCGTACCGACCGCCGACAGACCGCGAGCCCGTCGGCGCGACCCCGCCAGCCGCCGACCGCCCGGTCGAGGCACGGGAATCTCAACGGAGCACGGAGAGCATTCCGTGCTTCGCTGAGGAAACCGTGCCCGGCGGGAGATTCCCAGGGCGACCTGGGAATCTCCCACCTCCTAGGCTGAGGCGCATGGCGCTCGACACGACGGCGGACTCCCCCGCGCCCCTGCGGCAGGTGTCGACGCTGATCGGGCAGTGGGTGGGGCGGCTGGGGGCGATCTGGGTCGAGGCCGAGGTGGCGCAGCTGACCCGACGTCCCGGCGTCTGCTTCCTCGTGCTCCGCGACCTGCGGGCCACCCTCTCGATCCGCGCCACCTGCCACGTGTCCGTCCTCGACGCGTCGGCCGCGCCCGTCACCGAGGGCGCGCGCGTGGTGGTCCACGCCCGGCCGGAGTTCTACGAGCCGAACGGCTCGCTCACCCTGCAGGTGCGGGAGATCCGTCCTGCCGGCGAGGGCGAGCTGCTCGCCCAGCTCGAACGACGCAAACAGCTGCTCGCGGCCGAGGGGCTCTTCGACGCCCGGCTCAAGAAGCCGCTGCCGTTCCTGCCCGGCACCGTCGGGCTGGTCACCGGACGCGCCTCGGCCGCCGAGCGCGACGTGCTCGAGAACGCCCGCCTGCGGTGGCCGGGCGTCCGGTTCGTCGTCCGGCACGCGCTCATGCAGGGAGCCGGCTCGGCGCGCGACGTCGTGGCCGCCGTGCAGGAGCTCGCTCCGCAGGTCGACGTGCTCGTCGTCGCCCGCGGCGGAGGATCGCTGGAGGATCTCCTGCCCTTCTCCGACGAGTCGCTCGTGCGCGCGGTGCACGCCTGCCGGGTGCCCGTGGTCAGCGCCATCGGGCACGAGCAGGACACGCCCCTGCTCGACCTCGTCGCCGACGTCCGCGCCTCCACCCCCACCGACGCCGCCAAGCGCGTGGTCCCCGACGCCGCCGAGGAGCAGGACCGGATCGCCCACGCGCGCTCCCGACTGCGCCGCGCCGTCACGACCTTCGTCGAGCGCGAGGCGCACGGACTGGCGCAGCTGCGCTCACGCCCCGTCCTCGCCGCGCCGCACGTGCTCGTGGACACGCAGCACGACGCCCTCACCCACCTGCGCGAGCGCGCCGACCGCGCCCTGCGGCACCGGCTCGACCGCGAGCACGACGCCGTCGGGCACCACCTGGCGCGCGTGCGGGCGCTGTCGCCGCTCGCCACCCTCGAGCGCGGCTACGCGGTCGCGCAGACCCCCGACGGGCACGTGCTGACCTCCGTGGCCGACGTGCCCGCCGCCTTCGTGGTGCGCCTCGCCGACGGCAGCGCCCACGTCACGACCGACCGCACCGAGGAGACCCCGCATGCCGACTGAGCCCGACCCCGCCCCCGACCTCTCCTACGAGCAGGCCCGCGAGGAGCTGGTGTCCGTCGTGCAGCGGCTCGAGACCGGCGGCGTCGGTCTCGAGGAGTCGCTCGCCCTCTGGGAGCGCGGCGAGCAGCTCGCCACGGTGTGCCAACGCTGGCTCGACGGCGCGCGTGAACGTCTCGACCGGGCCGCCCGAGGCGACGACGAGGCTCAGGACAGCGACGCGACGTAGCATTCGAGCGTCGTCCGGTCGACGTCGCTCGTCACGACCGCCGTCGTGTCCTCCCGCGGTCCCGGGACCACGCGCGAGTACGTGGTCTCGTCGTCCGGCGACGACCAACGCGTCCACGTCTGGTCGCCGATCTCGACCTCGTCGACGCGCTCGCTGCCCGGCACCAGCTCCTCGACCGTGGCCTCCTCGGCCCCCGGGGCCTGCTGGATACCGATGAACCGCTGGTCGTCGGTGAGCGTGCCGAGGCTCCACACCTTCTCGCGCACCCGCGACGAGGTGACCTTCCAGCCCTCGGGTAGCGACGTGGGCGCCAGCAGGTCGGCGCCCGTCTCACGCTCTGCCCCGGGCAGCACCGCCGCGTAGTCGACGGCCGGCACCCGCGGCTCCTTCGGGGCGTTGCCGTAGAAGAGGTGCGCCACCCCCCAGACGACGAGCAGGCCGACACCGAGCACGCCGACCGACCGGATGATGTCGCCGAGCTTCGGGTTGCCGCGGCTCGAGCCGGCCATGCGTCCTCCAGGATGTAATCTCGCCGCAGACGCGGCCCGTTCGTCGGCACACCGCCGCGAGTGCGGCTACGCTCCGCAGCATGGTCGTGCACAAGCTCTCCGACGCCGCAGCATTGATCGGCGTCAGCGATGACACCCTACGTCGCTGGCAGCAGCAGGGCCGGTTCAGCCCGGTCGACGTCGACGGCCGGGCGGGCATCGAGGGCACCGAGCTCGCGCGCCTCGCGGCGGAGCACGCGGCCACGCCCGACCACGGGCCGGAGCACATCAGCGCCCGCAACCAGCTGCGCGGGATCGTCACCCGCATCACCAGCGACACCGTGATGGCGCAGGTCGAGCTGGTCTGCGGTCCGTACCGCGTCGTCTCCCTCGTCAGCCGGGAGTCCGTCGACGCGCTCGGGCTCGAGCCCGGCAGCGTCGCCTGGGCGACCGTCAAGTCCACGAACGTCTCCCTGGAGGTCTCGTCATGAAGAAGCTTGCGACCGCCGCGGCCGCCGCCGCTCTGCTGCTCCCCCTCGCCGCGTGCGGCAACGACGACGCCGTCGACCCGCGGGCCGACGTCGACAGCACGCTCGTCGTCTACGCCGCCGCGTCGCTGAAGGGCACCTTCACCGAGCTGGCGAAGGAGTTCGAGGCCGCGAACGAGGGCGTCACCGTGCAGCTGAGCTTCGGCGGCTCCTCCGACCTCGTCTCACAGATCAGCGAGGGGGCGCCCGCGGACGTCTTCGCCTCCGCCGACGAGAAGAACATGGACACGCTCGTGGGTGACGACCTGGTGTCCGGCGACCCCCAGGACTTCGCGTCCAACACGCTCGTCATCGTCACGCCTCCCGACAACCCGGGCGACGTCACGTCCCTCGACGACCTCGCGGACCCCGACCTCGACGTCGTGGTCTGCGCACCGCAGGTGCCCTGCGGCAGTGCCGCGCAGAAGCTCGCCACCGCCGCCGGCGTCACCCTCGCGCCCGACAGCGAGGAGCAGTCCGTCACGGACGTGCTCACGAAGGTGACGTCAGGCGAGGCCGACGCCGGACTCGTCTACGTGACCGACGCGAAGGGTGCCGGCAACAGCGTCCGCACCGTCGAGGTGCCGCAGGCCTCGCAGGTCGTCAACACCTATCCGATCGCGGTGCTCTCGGACGCCAAGCAGCCCGGCCTGGCCCGCGACTGGGTCGAGCTGGTCACCGGCTCGCAGGGCCAGAAGGTGCTGCGCGCCGCCGGCTTCGCCCGACCGTGAGCCCTCGGGGCGCGCCGCTCGCACCCGAGGTGCCGCAGGGGACGAGGACCCGACGCACCCAGCGCACGGCCGGGGACCTCCCCCGGTGGGTCTGGCTGCCCGCGGCGCTCGGTGCCGCGCTCGTGGTCGTGCCCGTCGTCGCGCTGCTCACCCGCGTCGACTGGTCGGACCTCCCGGCGCTGCTGACGTCGGAGTCGTCGCGCGCGGCGCTCTGGCTCAGCCTGCGCACCGCCGCAGCGTCCACCGTGCTGTGCGTGCTGCTGGGCGTGCCCATGGCGTTCGTGCTCGCCCGCACCCGGTTCCCGGGCCAGGCCCTGCTGCGCGCGTTCGTCCTGCTGCCCCTCGTCCTGCCACCCGTGGTCGGCGGCATCGCCCTGCTCGCGACCTTCGGGCGCCGCGGACTGCTCGGCTCGAGCCTCGAGGTGGTCGGCGTGCAGGTGGCCTTCTCGACCACGGCCGTGGTCCTCGCCCAGACGTTCGTGGCGCTGCCCTTCCTGGTCATCAGCCTCGAGGGCAGCCTCCGCACCGCCGGGCACCGCTACGAGACCGTCGCCGCCACGCTCGGGGCGCGGCCCTCGACCGTGCTGCGCCGAGTCAGCCTGCCGCTCGTCCTGCCCGGACTGGTGTCCGGCGCGGTCCTCGCGTTCGCGCGGGCACTCGGGGAGTTCGGTGCCACCATCACCTTCGCGGGCAGCCTGCAGGGGGTCACGCGGACGCTGCCGCTCGAGATCTACCTGCAGCGCGAGACGGACCCCGACGCCGCCGTCGCGCTCTCCCTGCTGCTCGTCGTGGTGGCCGTGCTCGTCATCGTGCTCGTGCGCGGCCGGGAGGGTCGCTCGTGAGCATCGCGCTGCGCCTCCAGGTGCCGGAACGCGACGTCGACCTCGCGCTCGACGTCGCCGCAGGCAGCACGCTGGGGCTGGTCGGGCCCAACGGCGCGGGCAAGTCGACCGTGCTCGCGGCGCTCGCCGGGACGCTGCGACCCCCTCACGCGCGCCTGGAGGTCGACGACCAGGTGCTCGTGGACACCGCGACGGGCCGGTGGACACCGCCGCACGTGCGCGGGGTCGGGTTGCTGGCCCAGGAGCCGCTGCTGTTCCCCCACCTCGACGTCGTCGCGAACGTCGCCTTCGGACCACGCAGCCGGGGGGCCTCGCGCGGCGAGGCGGAGAGGATCGCCCGCGACCGGTTGGCCGAGCTCGGGTGCACCGATCTCGCCGACCGGCGGCCCGGCACCCTCTCGGGCGGGCAGGCGGCCCGCGTCGCACTCGCGCGCGCCCTCGCCCCCGACCCTGGCGTGCTGCTGCTCGACGAGCCGATGGCCGCGCTCGACGCCGCCGTCGTGCCGCAGCTGCGCACGACCCTCGCACAGGTGCTGCGCCGACGTCGCGACGCCGGCCGCACCGCCGTGCTGGTCACCCACGACGTGCTGGACGCCCTGCTGCTCACCGACACGCTGGCCGTCGTCGAGCACGGCCGCGTCGTCGACGTGGGCCCCACCCAGCGCGTGCTCGAGCAGCCGCGCAGCGTGTTCGCGGCCGAGCTCGCGGGGCTCAACCTGCTGCGGGGCACGGCGACGGCGCCGGGTCTGCACACGCCCGAGGGGCTCGTCGTCCACGCCTCCGGCACCACGCCCCCCGCCGGGGTCCCCGCGGTCGCCGTGCTCGACCCGGCCGCCGTCGCCGTGCACCTGGAGGCGCCCGCCGGCAGCCCTCGCAACGTCTGGCCCGCCACGGTCACGGCCGTCGAGCCACGCGGTCGCCGGGCCCTCGTCCGGACCGACGTCGTGAGCGCCGACGTCACGGTCGACGCCGTCGCCGACCTGCTCCTGGAGCCCGGGCGACGTGTCCACCTGGTGGTCAAGGCGAGCGAAGTGCAGGTGCACGGCCTCTGACCGGCGCCGACGCCGGTAGGGTGCGGAGCGTGGAAAGCCTGCAGCCCGCCGCCCAAGCCCCGGACCGCAACCTCGCCCTGGACCTCGTCCGCGTCACGGAGGCCGGTGCCATGGCCGCCGGTCGCTGGGTCGGGCGCGGCGACAAGAACGGCGCCGACGGCGTCGCCGTCAACGCGATGCGGAGCCTCATCAACACCGTCACGATGGACGGCGTCGTCGTCATCGGCGAGGGCGAGAAGGACGAGGCGCCCATGCTGTTCAACGGCGAGCAGGTCGGCGACGGCTCCGGCGCCGAGTGCGACGTCGCGGTCGACCCGATCGACGGCACGACCCTGTGCGCCAAGGGCATGCCCAACGCGATCTCGGTCATGGCCGTCGCGCCCCGCGGGTCGATGTACGACCCCTCGGCCGTCTTCTACATGGAGAAGCTGGTGGCCGGCCCGGAGGCCGCCGACCAGGTCGACATCCGCCTCCCGGTGTCCAAGAACATCGCCCTCGTCGCCAAGGCGAAGGGCATCAGCAACAGCGACGTCACCGTCTGCGTGCTCGACCGACCCCGCCACGCCGCCCTGGTGCAGGAGATCCGCGACGCAGGTGCACGCATCAAGTTCATCAGCGACGGCGACGTGGCCGGTGCCATCGTCGCGGCCCGCCCCGACACCGGCGTCGACCTGCTCGTCGGCACGGGCGGCACGCCCGAGGGGATCATCACGGCCTGCGCCATCAAGGCGATCGGCGGTGTCATCCAGGGTCGGCTCGCGCCCACCGACGACCACGAGCGCCAGCGCGCGATCGACGCCGGGCACGACCTCGACCGGGTGCTGCTCACCGACGACCTCGTCGTCGCCGACGACTGCTTCTTCGTCGCCACCGGCATCACCGACGGCGAGCTGCTCGACGGGGTCCGCTACGCCAAGGGCAAGGCGTTCACCGAGTCGCTCGTGATGCGCTCGCGCAGCGGCACGATCCGCAAGATCACGAGCGAGCACCAGCTGACGAAGCTCAAGGCCTACTCGGCCATCGACTACGAGCGCTGAGCCGACGTCGGGGGACGAGGTGCAGGAACGACCACGGTCACGGCACGTGCGCAGCGTCGACGACGTGCTCGCGCTCATGGACGACCTGTTCACGTCGACCGCCGACCGCTGGACCGACGGCGCCGGCGCGGCCTGGTGGGACGACTTCTACACCGACCGGTCCCGTCCCGTCCCGTTCTTCGTCGACGCCCCTGACGAGAACCTGGCGGCCTGGGTCGAGTCGGGCGAGGTGCGGCCCCGACGCGCCCTCGACCTCGGCTGCGGAACGGGCCGCAATAGCCGCTACCTGACCTCCGTCGGGGCCGAGGTCGATGCCGTCGACCTCTCGGCGACCGCGGTCGGATGGGCCCGGGAGCAGGACGCCCACGCCGACGCGGCGCCGCGGTACCACGTGGGCGACGCGTTCGGCGACGTCGGCGAGGACCTCGCCGGGCCCTACGACCTCGTGTACGACTCGGGCTGCCTGCACCACCTGCCGCCGCACCGGCGCGTCGCGTACCGTCGCCTGCTCGACCGCGTGCTCGCACCCGGTGGCTGGTTCGGCGTCGTGTGCTTCCACGACGGCCTCATGGGCACGGGCGCCCCCGACGAGCAGCTCTACCTGCGAGGCGGGCTCGAGGGCGGGATCGCGTTCACGGCCGACGACCTGCGGTGGATCTTCGACGACCTCGAGCCCGTCGACGTCCGCCCCATGCGCGAGCAGCGCAGCACGGGTCGCTTCGGCGAGGCGTTCCTCCTCACCGCGCTGTTCCGCAGACCTGCCTGAGCGCGGGCGTCAGACGGGGTACCCGAGCGCCGCGAACATGCGGGCGTGGATCGCACGCACCACGTCCTGCTTGCGGGCGTTGTACTGCATGACGTGCTCGCCGGCGTCGCGCGCCGCGGCCGACGCGGAGCGCTTGGCGTCGGCGTAGAGGTCACGGTCGTCCGGGTGGGTGCGCAGCCAGTCGCGGAACATCCGCATGCGCGCGACCTCCGCCCCGTCCGCGTGGAAGACGTGCAGGTTCGTGCGCGGGTCGTGGTGGCGCAGCAGCCGGTGGCCCTCCCACCAGGGCTCACGGACGACGAGCCGGAAGCCCTGCGCCTCGAGCGCCGGCACGTAGGCGTCCTCGTCGTCAGGGTCGGGCACCACGAGGAGCAGGTCGAGCAGCGGCTTGGCCGCGAGGCCCGGCACCGACGTCGACCCGACGTGCTCGACGCCCACAGCGGTCCGGCCGAGCGCCGTCCCCACGGTGTCGACGAGCCAAGCCGCCTGCTCCGTCCAGGCCGGGTCGGGATCGACCACGACGACGTCGCGTCCGGGTCCGGCCCCGTCGACCCACGGCGACGCACCGGGCGGCGGCTCGACGTCGTCGAACCGCACGATCTCCTCGGGCGTGGCCATGTCGACGACCGTATCCGGTCTCGTCCGGCCTGCCCCAGCCCCCGACTCCTCGTACCATCACCTGCATGGCCGGCTCCGGAGAACAGTTCGCGCACCTGCCGTCGGGCATCGACCTCTGCTACGAGACGTTCGGCGACCCCACCGACCCTCCCGTGCTGCTGGTCATGGGCCTCGGCGGCCCGATGGGCTGGTGGGACGTGGCGTTCTGCGAGCAGCTCGTCGCCCGCGGCCTGTTCGTGGTGCGCTACGACAACCGCGACACCGGCCGTTCCACCAAGCTGCGCCAGCACCGCGTGAGCCGGATCGACCTCGCGAAGGCGCTGGTCGGCCTCACCACGCCGCCGTACACGATCGGCGACCTCGCCGACGACGCCTTCGGGCTGCTCGACCACCTCGACATCGACGCCGCGCACGTCGTCGGCGTCTCGATGGGCGGCATGATCGCCCAGACGATGGCGGTGGCGCACCCCGAGCGGGTGCGCTCGCTCGTGTCGATCATGTCGACGACGGGCCGGCGCACCGTCGGCTACCAGAACCCCAAGCTGCTGCCCGCCCTGCTCAGCAAGGCCGGCCACACGCGCGACGAGTACGTGGAGCGCTCCCTGCGGGGCACCCAGATGATCGCGTCGCCGGACTACCCGACCGACCCCGAGTTCGCGCGTGACCGCGCCTACGAGACCTATGACCGCGGCTGGTCGGCGAGCGGGGTGACGCGCCAGGTGATGGCGATCCTGACCCAGCCCGATCGCACGGCCGACCTCGCCAGGCTCGACGTCCCCGCCACCGTCATCCACGGCACGCGCGACCCGCTGGTCCACCGCTCCGGCGGGAAGGCGACGGCCGCAGCGCTGCGCGGCTCCGAGCACGTCGAGATCGAGGGCATGGCCCACGACCTGCCGAGCCAGCTCTACGACCAGATCGTCGAGGCCATCGTCCGCACCGTCGAGCGCGCCCAGCACGCCTGACCACGCCTTCCCCCCGTTTCGGAACGTCATCGCCCGTTCCGGGCGAAGAAACGGGCGATGACGTCCCGAATCGTGGGGACTAGGCGTCGCTCCAGACGCCGAGCCGATTGCCCGCGGGGTCGGTGAAGTGGAAGCGGCGGCCGCCGGGGAACGCGAACACGTCGTCGACGACCGTGCCCCCGGCCTCGACGACGGCGTCGCGCGTGGCCTCGAGGTCGGCGGACCAGAGCTGGACGAGGGGCCCGGTGGTCGACGGCGTGCCGGTGGGGTCGAGGCCGCCCGCCTCGCCCTCCCCCTCGACACGCTGGATGCCGACGTAGTCCGGTCCGTAGTCGGTGAAGCGCCAGCCGAAGGCGCCGCCGTAGAACTGCTGCGCGGCGGCGAGGTCGGGTGCCGGGATCTCGATGTAGTCGATGCCGTGGTGGGTGTGTGCCATGACCCGACGCTATGCCTCTCCCGCGACGTTTCGGCACGTCGTCGCCCGTTCTCCCGCCCGGAACGGGCGATGGTGTTCCGAATCGTGGGGACTGGCTAGGGTCCTGACGTGGACGAACCAGGCGAGGTGGTGGTGCGGGTCCGGGCCGACGGGGCCACGGAGCTGCGGGTCAACGGCGTGTTCGTCATGGACGACGTCGAGACCTCCAGCGAGCGGCTCCTGGCCGACCTCGTCCTCGACCTCGGCGCCCGCGAGGTGCTCGTCGGCGGGCTCGGCCTGGGCTACACGGCCCAGGCGCTCCTGGCCGGCGACGTCGAGCGCCTGGTGGTCGCCGAGCTGCACGCCGACGTCGTCGCTGCCGTGCGCGCCGGAGCCGGAGCCGGCCCGTCCGTCCTCGACGACCCGCGCTGCACGGTCGAGGTCGGCGACGTGCGCGACGTCGTCGCCGCCCAGCCCGACGCCTCCCTCGACGCCGTCCTGCTCGACGTCGACAACGGCCCCGACTTCCTCGTGCACGAGACGAACGCCGCCGTCTACGCCGCCGACGGTCTCGCCGACGCCGCCCGCGTGCTGCGGCCCGGCGGGACCCTGGCCGTGTGGTCGATGGCCGACTCCGCGCCCCTGCGCGCACGGCTCGCGGGCCTGCTCGACGACGTCGGGGCGGTCGCCGTCCCCGTCGACCTCCAGGGACGCTCCGAGGACTACTGGGTGCTGACCGGCCGCGCGCGCTGAGCGCGGACGCTATCGTCTGCCCGTGGCCGACGCAGACTTCCTGTACTCCGACCTGCTCCCGACGGGTCCTGACGAGACCCCGTACCGCCTCGTCACGACCGAGGGCGTCTCGACCTCCGAGGTCGTGCTGCCCGACGGCAGCACCCGCACCTTCCTGCACGTCGAGCCCGAGGCGCTGCGCCGGCTCACGGCCGAGGCGATGCACGACATCAGCCACTACCTGCGGCCCGCACACCTCGCACAGCTCCGGAAGATCATCGACGACCCCGAGGCGTCGGGCAACGACCGCTTCGTCGCGCTCGACCTGCTGAAGAACGTCAACATCTCCGCCGGCGGCGTGCTGCCCATGTGCCAGGACACCGGCACCGCCATCGTCATGGGCAAGAAGTCCGAGGGCGTGCTCACGGGCGCCGACGACGCCGAGGCCATCAGTCGCGGTGTGCACGACGCGTACACGCAGCTCAACCTGCGCTACAGCCAGCTCGCGCCGCTCACCACCTACGAGGAGAAGAACACCGGCACCAACCTGCCGGCCCAGATCGAGCTCTACTCCGCCCCCGGCACCAAGCCGATGCCGGAGTACTCGTTCCTCTTCATGGCCAAGGGCGGCGGCTCGGCCAACAAGTCGTTCCTCTACCAGGAGACGAAGGCGATCCTGAACCCCACGCGGCTGCTGGAGTTCCTCGACGAGAAGATCAAGAGCCTCGGCACCGCCGCCTGCCCGCCGTACCACCTGGCCGTCGTCATCGGCGGCACGTCGGCGGAGTTCGCCCTCAAGACGGCCAAGTACGCCTCCGCGCACTACCTCGACGAGCTGCCCACGGAAGGCTCGATGAGCGCGCACGGGTTCCGCGACGTCGAGCTCGAGCAGCAGGTCTTCGAGCTCACCCAGTCCTTCGGCATCGGCGCCCAGTTCGGCGGCAAGTACTTCTGCCACGACGTCCGCGTCGTGCGCCTGCCGCGCCACGGTGCGTCGTGCCCGGTGGCGATCGCGGTGTCGTGCTCGGCCGACCGCCAGGCGCGCGCGAAGATCACGCCCGAGGGAGTGTTCCTCGAGCAGCTCGAGACCGATCCCGCGCAGTACATGCCCGACGCCGGCACGGCCGAGGACATCAGTGGCGGCGAGGTCGTGCAGGTCGACCTGACCCGGCCGATGGACGAGATCCGGGCGCAGCTGTCGCAGTACCCGGTCAAGACGCGCCTGTCGCTCACCGGCCCGCTCGTCGTGGCCCGCGACATCGCCCACGCCAAGATCGCCGAGCGGCTCGAGGCCGGCGAGCCGATGCCGCAGTACCTCAAGGACCACCCCGTCTACTACGCCGGACCGGCCAAGACGCCCGAGGGCATGGCGTCGGGCTCGTTCGGGCCCACCACCGCCGGCCGCATGGACTCCTACGTGCGGCGCTTCCAGGAGGCGGGCGGGTCGCTGGTCATGCTCGCCAAGGGCAACCGCAGCAAGCAGGTCACCGAGGCGTGCGACGCCTACGGCGGCTTCTACCTCGGCTCGATCGGCGGTCCCGCCGCGCGCCTCGCGCAGGACTGCATCCGCAGCCAGGAGGTCATCGAGTACCCCGAGCTCGGCATGGAGGCGGTCTGGCGGATCGAGGTCGAGGACTTCCCGGCGTTCATCGTCGTCGACGACAAGGGCAACGACTTCTTCACCGACCCGTCCGGCACGGTCACCGTGCCCGTCACCGGTCTGCGGGTGCGCTCGGCCCAGTAGACCCGCACCGCCCCTCCTCCCCCCACCCCGCTGAGCGTGACGTTCGCGGGGTGGATGGCGCGGATCCGGCCCGCGAACGTCACGCTCAGCGGGTGGGCGGCCGGGTCGCCGTCCGGCCGGCTCGCGCTAGCGTGGGGGCATGAGCGAGAACGACACGGCCTGGCGCATCGAGCACGACACCATGGGCGAGGTGAGGGTCCCTGCCGACGCTCTCTGGCGGGCCCAGACGCAGCGCGCGGTCGAGAACTTCCCCATCTCCGGCACCCCGATCGAGCCGGCCCAGATCAAGGCGCTCGCGCAGATCAAGGCCGCCTGCGCCCGCGCGAACGCCGAGCTCGGCATCCTCGACGGCGACCTCGCCGACGCGATCGTCGCGGCCGCACAGGAGGTGGCGACCGGCGCCCACGACGCGCACTTCCCCATCGACGTCTTCCAGACCGGCTCCGGCACGTCGAGCAACATGAACACCAACGAGGTCATCGCCACGCTCGCGACCCGTTCGCTCGGTCGCGACGTGCACCCGAACGACCACGTCAACGCGTCGCAGTCGAGCAACGACGTGTTCCCGACGTCGATCCACGTGGCCGCCACCGCCTCCACCGTCAACCAGCTGCTGCCCGACCTCGACCACCTCGCGCAGTCGCTCGAGCGCAAGGCCGAGGAGTTCGCCGAGGTCGTCAAGTCGGGCCGCACGCACCTGATGGACGCCACGCCCGTGACGCTCGGCCAGGAGTTCGCCGGGTACGCCGCGCAGGTGCGCAAGGGCGTCGCCCGCGTCGAGCGTGCGCTGCCGTCGGCCGCCGAGGTCCCGCTCGGCGGCACGGCCGTCGGCACCGGCATCAACACGCCCGCCGGCTTCCCGCAGCGCGTCATCGAGATCCTCGCCGCCGACACCGGCCTGCCGATCACCGAGGCCACCGACCACTTCGAGGCACAGGGCGCGCGCGACGGGATCGTCGAGCTCTCCGGCGCGCTGCGCACGGTCGCGGTCAGCCTCACGAAGATCTGCAACGACCTGCGCTGGATGGGCTCGGGGCCGCGCACCGGCCTGGGCGAGATCAACCTGCCCGACCTGCAGCCCGGGTCGAGCATCATGCCCGGCAAGGTGAACCCCGTCCTGCCGGAGGCGACGCTCATGGTCTGCGCGCAGGTCATCGGCAACGACGCGACCATCACCTACGCCGGCGCGTCGGGGTCGTTCGAGCTGAACGTCCAGCTGCCGGTCATCGGCCGCAACGTCCTGGAGTCGATCCGGCTGCTCGGCAACACGACGCGCGTGCTCGCCGACCGGTGCGTCGACGGCATCACCGCCAACGTCGAGCGCTGCCTCGAGCTGGCCGAGTCGAGCCCCTCGGTCGTGACGCCCCTCAACCGCCACATCGGCTACGAGAACGCCGCGAAGGTCGCGAAGAAGGCCGTCAAGGAGCGCAAGACGATCCGCGAGGTCGTGGTCGAGGACGGGTACGTCGAGCGCGGCGACCTCACCGAGGCCGAGCTCGACGCCGCCCTCGACGTCATGAGCATGACCCACCCCTGACCAGCGAAGGGTTCCCGCCGGTCGAGTAGGCGCCGCGCGTGAGGAACGAACGCCGCGGCTGCGATGGAGCCGTCGCAGTGGGGGCGTAGCCGCGACGGCTCCAGCACCTCCCCTCGCTGGCGCTCGTGGAGGCACTCGTCCAGCGAAACCTCCCGCTGGTCGAGTAGTCAGGACGAGCTTGCGACGTCCTGACGTATCGAGACCACCCGGCAACGGCTCAGCGCGGACCAACCCCCAGCGACGACCCAGAGTGGTCTCGATACGCCCGACCGAGCTCCTTCGTCGCCGGTCGGCCTACTCGACCAGCGGTGCCGCGCTCAGGCGCGGCGGGCGAGCTGGTAGCCGTCGGCGTCCCAGACCGTCACCCACGTGCCGCCGAAGGTCTGCTCGGCCCAGGTGCGGGCGTCCGGGGGCGAGCCGACGCCGGCCCACTGGTCGAGGAGGACGTAGTCCGGGTCGCCCTCGGGGAGCGGGGCGGTGCCGACCGTGCCGAGCCAGTACACGTCGTGGTCCGTGGCGAGGTGGGTGATGACGCCGATGTCGGTCACGACCGACGCGCCCTCGGGCACCATGTCGACCACACGCTGCGCGACCGCTGCCCGGTCGGGCACCTCGTACGTCTCCCCCTGGGTCAGCGCCCACAGCGGCGTCGACGGGAGCAGGGCGAGCGACACGACGAGAGCGGGCACCGCCGTCCACCGCACGGGCGGGTAGCGCCGCATGGTGTCGACGGCCGCGACGAACACGATCGGCATGAGGAGCAGCGAGTAGTGCCAGTCGGTGCCCCAGTAGTACGGGTTGTCGCCGACGAAGCGCCAGGCGAACGTCGGCAGGACGAGCAGGATCCAGGGCGAGCCGAGCGCCGCGAGACCCGTCACCGCGAGCGTCACCAGCACCGTGAGGGCCTTGCGCCCCGGCTCGTCGAAGAGGGTCGCGACCACGCCGCGGTCTCCCCCGACGCTGGACGCGTAGTCGTAGACGCCGCCGGGGTTCACCGACGGCAGCACGACGAGCACGACGAGCGCCGCACCGACCACGCCCGCCGCCGCGAGCAGGGTGCCGCGGCGACGCTCGCCGGCGAGCATCAGCACGAGCCCGATGACGAGCACCGTGGCGCCCATGTCCTCCTTGACGAGCAGGAGCGGCAACGACCAGCCGACGACGGCGTTCCACCGGCGGTCGAGGTACGCCGAGCCGGCCAGCGCGAGCAGCGGGGCACCGAACGCGACCTCGTGGAAGTCCGACTGCACGGCCGAGGCGATGCCGAAGGAGATGCCGTAGGCGACGGAGAGCATCGCCCCCGCCCACGGGCCGGCGTGCCGCACCGCGAGCCGGGAGACCACCAGCACCGACAGCCCGATCAGGACAGCCTGCGCGACGAGCAGGGTCTGCGCCGACGGCCACAGCCGGTAGAACGGCGCCACGAGCGCCGTGATCGGCGAGAAGTGGTCGCCGAGGATGTTGAAGCCCGGACCCTTGATGTCGACGATCGGCAGCCCGAGGTGCGCGTAGCCGCGGATCGCCTGCTCGAAGATCGCGTTGTCCCAGGAGGTGGGGTCGAAGCGGCGGAACCGCAGCAGCGACAGCGTCGTGTAGGCGGCCGTGCACAGCAGGGCCCAGAGGAACGGGACGGAGCGCGCGACGGCCCCGAGGCGCGCGGTCACGACGTGCGCAGGCGCGCGCCGGTCGCGACGTCGAACACGAGCACCTGCGACCGCGGAACGGCCAGGCGCACCGTGTCGCCCGCCCGGCGGCGGTCCGCTGCCGGCAGCTCGGCGACGAAGAAGTTCTGGAAGAGGTCGAAGTCGAGCTCGTCCTCGACGTCCTCGAGCATCGCCTGGACGTCGTCGTCAAGGTCGTAGCCGACGTAGACGAGCTGCGTGCCGCCGCGCCACTCGACGTCGTCGACCTCTCCGACGACCTCGACCTTGCTCTCGGCCTCGGCCTGGGCCGCGATCGCTCCGGCGGTCAGGGGTGCGTCGGTCGGGGCCGCAGCGGCAGCGGGAGCCGCCTCCTCGCAGTGCTCGGGGCGCACCCCCACGACGACGTGGCTGCGCTCGCCCAAGGCCTGCCGCGACGCGGCGTCGAGCGGGATGCTCAGGACCGGCGTCACGAGACGGTCGTCCTCCACGGAGGCCGGCAGCAGGTTCATCGCGGGCTGTCCGAGGAAGGCGGCGACGAAGAGGTCGGCCGGGTCGGCGTAGACCTCGTCGGGCGTGCCCGTCTGGTGGACGACGCCGCGGTGCATGACGGCCACGCGGTCGGCGAGGGTGAGCGCCTCGTCGGGGCGCGACGTCGTGAACAGCGACGTCCGACCCTCGTCGCGCTGCCACTGCAGGGTGACCGAGCGGACGTGGGTGCGCACCCGGTCGGCCTGCGCGCTGAACGGGTCGTCGAAGAGGTAGCCCAGGGCGTCGCGCACGAGCGCACGGCCGATGGCGACGCGCTGACGCTGCGCCGGCTCGAGCTCGGCGGGCTTGGCGTCGAGGAGCGAGTCGAGCGCGAGGAAGGCGGCGACCTCGTCGATCCGTTCCGCGAGCGCCACCTTGTCGTGCCCGCGGCGCAGCCGGGTTGCGAAGGCCAGGTTGTCGTGGACGTCGAGGTGGGGGTGGAGCACGTAGTCCTGGAGCACGAGTGCGAGGTCGCGGTCGCGCGGACCGACCGCGTTGACGACGATGTCGTCGAGCAGCACGTCGCCCTCGGTCTGCTCCTCCAAGCCCACGAGCACCCGGAGCACGGCCGACTTGCCGGCACCGGCCGGGCCGCAGAGGGCGGTCGTGCTGCCGTCGGGCACCACGAGGTCGAGCCCGTCGAGCAGCGGCGTGCCGTCGAGGGCGTCCAGGCGTACGCCCCTCAGCTCCATCGAGGTCATGGGTGGTCCCTTCCGATCAGGCGGCGGACGCGGCGGGGCGCGACCGCGACGAGGACGATCACGGGCAGCAGCCACAGCAGTCCGACCGCCGCGGCCTGCGCGGGCGGCACCTGCCCGAGCAGCAGGGTGGCGGGCAGCGTGCGGGCGTCGGGCGTGGGCCCGAGGGCGGCCCCGAGCACCACGTCCTGGGCCGACAGCACCCACACGAGCGCGCCGACGACGAGCAGGTCGGGCAGCAGCACCGGCACGGCGAACGCGCGCAGCTCCTGCCGACGGTCGGCGCCGTCGCTGCGGATCGAGTCGCGCAGCGACCACGGGGCGTCGCGCAGGACGGGGATGCTGAGGAACACGGCCAGTGGCACGGCGACGAGCAGCAGGACGGGTGCGACCGCCCAGCGGGAGCCGAGCAGACCGAGGGCGTCGGCCGTGTCCGACCACGGTCCGGCGAACGCGACCAGGGGCAGGAGCAGGACCCCCACCACGACGACGGGCACCGCCCGCCCGCCGCGCACCCGACGACGCGCCAGCGCGTACGCCGCTGGAACAGCGACGAGCATGGCGACGACGGTGGCCGCGGTGGCGACGACGACGCTGGTCAGCGCGGCCTCGCGCACGTCGTCGCGCCGCAGAGCGTCGCCGAGGACGGACCAGCGCGGGCTCGACGGCAGCATCGACGTCGCCGTCGTGCCCGACGGGGTGAGGGCGACGGCCGCGGTCCACCACAGAGGCGCGACGGTGCCGACCACGGCCAGCTCGAGCCCGAGAACCGCCCAGAGCGACAGCCGACGACGCGTGTCGGCGACGAGCACGCCGACGGCGCCCGTGCCCATGAGGACGGCCGCGACGGCGACCCAGAGCCAGCGGTCGGCGCCCGTGACGACGAGGACGCCGACGTTGGCCAGCACGAAGCCGACGACGAACGCGGTGCCAGCGGCCCACAGCCGGGAGCGGACGGTGGGGTTCATGCGCGCCTCCCCGGTCGGAGGACGGCGACGAGGACGGCCGCCACGACGCCCGCCAGCACCAGCAGCAGCACGCCGGAGGCTGCTCCGAGACCTCGTTCGAAGCTCTCGAACGTCGTCTCCCACGTCAGCACGGGCACGGTGCGCACCCCGCCGGAGGGCGCCGCGAGCAGCGGACCCTCCAGCGCCCGGAGCGCGTCCGTCGCGCGGTACAGGACGGCGACCGCCACGGCCGGCGCAGCGGCGGGCCAGGTGACGCGCAGGAGTCGCTGCCACGAGGTGGCACCGTCGGCCACGGCCGAGTCGATGAGCCGACGGTCGACCCGCGTCAGTCCGACGAGCAGGATCACCGCCGTCACGCCCGTGCCGCGCCACACCTCGGCCGACACCACGGCGAACGCCGCCACCGCGCTCGACCCGCCGTCGTAGCCGAACCACGCGGGACCGACACCCGAGGTGACGGCGTCGCGCCACACCGAGGCCGTCACGACGGGCAGCAGCGCGAACGGTGCGAGCAGCAGGACCGACACCACGGCCAGCGGCAGGCGGAGCCGGCGGATGCTGGCCGCCACGACGGAGGCGAGGACCAGCTGCAGGACGACGGCGACCGCGACGAGCAGCAGGGTCACCGAGACGGCGACCCACCACGCGCGGTCGCCGAGCAGACCCGTCAGGTTGTCGAGGCCGACGAAGGTGTCGTCGCCGACGGTGCTCGACGAGCGGCGCAGGGAGGTCCAGAGCAGGAGCCCGAGCGGCCAGAGCGTCAGAGCCGCCAGGACCAGCACCGTCGGCGCCAGCAGCGGCCAGCCCGAGCGGCGACGTCCGGGCGACGCCGCCGCACGCCGACGGCGCCGACGCCGCGTGGGCGCCGGGCCGATCGGGGCGAGGTCGTGCTCGTCGTCCACCGTGACGGCCGTCGACGCCTCGACCACGTCGGCCTGGTCCGGCTGCCCAGGGTGCCCAGAGCGCCCAGGGTTCTCAGGGTTCTCAGGGTTCTCGGGGTCCTCGGGGCGCTCGGCGCTCACGGCAGCCTCCCGGCGACGGCGTCGCGGACCGCGGCCTGCGAGCGACGTGGAGTGGCCGACCCGACCGACGAGATCGGGGTCCAGGTCTGCACCAGCGCGGCGCGGGCCTGCATCCAGTACGGCGTGGACGGCAGCGTGACGGCCGTGTCGACGGCCGGACGGGTGACGTCCGCGAGCGGGTACCCGGCCTTCACGGCATCGAGGTCGTACGCGCTCAGCCGCGCTGCGCTGTGCCCCGAGCCGGTCATGACGGAGGCGAGGAGGTCGTCGGACGTCAGGCAGGAGATCGCCTCGTACGAGAGCGACGTGTCGGGCGCGAACAGCGGCACCGCCAGCGCGACACCGGTGCTCGGGGCCCCAGCCGTGCCGTCGACCTCCGGGAACGCCGCCCACTGCAGGTCGCTGGCCACGGGGGCGACGGCGGGGTCGGAGACGAAGGAGCTGGGGGCGAGCACGAACCCGCCGCGACGGGCGAGCCCCTCCGCAGCGTCGGCCGACGGGTCGGCGCCGAGGCCGGACCGGCCCAACCGGCCCACGATGCGGGCGGCCGTACGACCGGCCGCGGTGTCCAGACCCACCTCCGGGCTGCGTCCACCGCCCTTCAGCAGGGTGCCTCCCGCACCGGCGACGAGCGCGTCCACCCACGCCGGCAGGCCCTCGCCGTCGGGGTCGTCGAGCAGCACCTGGCGCCCGGTGCGCTCGGCACCCGTGAGCAGGTCGTCCCACGACACCGGCTCGGTCGTGTCGAGCCCGGCCCGCTCGGCCGTGTTGCCCCGCCACCACAGCAGCCAGGGGTCGAAGGTCCAGGGTGCGGCGACGACCAGGCCGTCGACCGTCACCGAGCGCAGCGCGGCCGGCGCGACGTCCTGCGCGAAGGGCGTCTTGAGGTCCTCCGGGACGGGCGCGAGCACCTGCGCGGCCGCCATCTCCGCGCTCCACGCGGTGTCCATGCTGAACAGGTCGATCGAGTCGTCCTTGGCGAGCAGCCGTCGCATCAGCGTCGCGTGCCGCTCCTCGGCGTCGTCGGGCAGCCGCTCCACCTCGATGCGGTAGTCGCCGCCCGAGCCCTCGCTGCAGGTCTGCGCGAGCGCCTCGACGTCGGCGCGCTCGGGGCCGACGTACCAGTGGAGCACGGGCACGTCGTCGACGGCGCTCTCGTCGGGTGACCCGCCGCAGGCGGCCGCGAGCAGCATCGAGGCAGCGACGAACGCCGCGGACACGCCCCTCCTGGTCACGGGGTCACTCTGCCACAGCAGACCGCGTGCCGGACGTCGTTGCGACGTCCGGCACGCGGTGTCCGCGTCCGCCTCCGGGCGGGCGTCAGATGCCGATGTCCTCCAGCATCTCGGTCACGAGCGCGGCGACCGGCGACCGCTCGGACCGGGTGAGGGTGACGTGCGCGAACAGCGGGTGGCCCTTGAGCTTCTCGACCACCGCGACGACACCGTCGTGGCGCCCGACGCGCAGGTTGTCGCGCTGCGCGACGTCGTGGGTCAGGACCACCTTGGAGTTCGCGCCGATGCGCGAGAGCACCGTCAGGAGCACGTTGCGCTCCAGCGACTGCGCCTCGTCGACGATGACGTACGCGTCGTGCAGCGACCGACCACGGATGTGCGTCAGCGGCAGCACCTCGAGCATCCCCCGGTCGAGGATCTCGTCGACGACGTGCGGCGACGCGACGGCGCCGAGGGTGTCGAACACGGCCTGCGCCCAGGGCCCCATCTTCTCGTCGGAGCTGCCCGGCAGGTAGCCGAGCTCCTGCCCGCCGACCGCGTACAGCGGACGGAACACGACGACCTTCTTGTGCTGTCGACGCTCCATCACCGCCTCGAGACCCGCACAGATCGCCAGCGCCGACTTGCCGGTGCCGGCGCGACCACCGAGCGACACGATGCCGACCTCGGGGTCGAGCAGCAGGTCGAGCGCGACACGCTGCTCGGCCGAGCGGCCGTGCAGCCCGAACGCGTCGCGGTCGCCGCGGACGAGCTGGACCCGCTTGTCGGGCGTGATCCGGCCGAGCCCGCTGCCCTTGTCCGACAGCAGCACCAGACCGGTGTGGCACGGCAGGTCGCGCACGGTCTCGTCGTCCAGGAGCGCGACGTCGAGGCTGCCCTCCTCGTACAGCGCGTCGAGGTCGGCGGAGTCGACCTCGAGCTCGCGCATGCCGGTCCAGCCGGACTCCAGGGCCAGCTCGGCGCGGTACTCCTCCGCCGACAGGCCGACCGCCGACGCCTTGACCCGCATCGGCAGGTCCTTCGAGACGAGCGTGACGTGGCGCCCCTCGTCGGCGAGGTTCTTCGCGACGGCGAGGATGCGGGTGTCGTTGTCGCCGAGGCGGAAGCCGGCAGGCAGGGCCTCGGGGTTGGTGTGGTTCAGCTCGACACGGATCGTGCCGCCCTCCGTGCCGATGGGCAGGGGGACGTCGAGCATGCCGTGCTGCACGCGCAGGTCGTCGAGGAAGCGCAGGGCCGTGCGGGCGAAGTAGCCGAGCTCGGGGTGGTGCCGCTTGCCCTCGAGCTCGGTGATGACGACGACCGGGATGACGACCTCGTGCTCGTGGAAGCGATGCACCGCGCCTGGGTCGGCCAGCAGGACGCTGGTGTCGAGGACGTAGGTGCGGACGGCCTCGGCAGAGGCGGCGGCGGCGCTGACGGGCTGCTTGACAGTCATGTCTGACTCCCTGCGAAGAACCCGCGCGCCCCTGCGCCGGCCCTTCCCTACTCGGTGGGTGTGGGGCGGCTGGGCTCCGGGGCGAGCATCAACACCCTCGCAACGTACGTCCGCCCCCGTGCCCGGGCGCGGCGACACGCTGCGCGTCATGTAACGCCGAGATGAACTCTGCACAGCCCGCCCTCCCCCGAGCGAGACACTCCGCTGGTCGAGTAGCGGCACGCGCGACGAAGGAGCGCCGTGCTGCGCATCGAGACCACCCGGCAACGGATCAGCGCGAACCAACCCCCAGCGACAGCCCGGAGTGGTCTCGATACACCTCCCCTCGCTGGCGCTCGTGGAGGCACTCGACCAGCGAGACATTCCGCTGGTCGAGTAGCGGCCACGCGCGAGGGACGAGCGCCGTGGGCGCATATCGAGACCACCCGGCAACGGCCCAGCGCGAGCCGGCTCCCAGCGACAGCCCGGAGTGGTCTCGATACACCTCCCCTCGCTGGCGCTCGTGGAGGCACTCGACCAGCGAGCCGTTCCGCTGGTCGAGTAGCGGCCACGCGCGAGGGACGAGCGCCGTGGGCGCATATCGAGACCACCCGGCAACGGCCCAGCGCGAACCGACCCCCAGCGACAGCCCAGAGTGGTCTCGATACACCTCCCCTCGCTGGCGCTCGTGGAGGCACTCGACCAGCGAGACGTTCCGCTGGTCGAGTATCGGCACGCGCGACGAAGGAGCGCCGTGCCGCGTATCGAGACCACTCCGCAACGGACCAGCGTCGCCACCTCACGGCCGGCCGGTCTTGGACACCCACCCGGTCTCGATACAGAGGGACGCCTCCGGCGTGCACCACTCGTCCGTCGCGGCTACGCCCCACGGCGACGGCTCCACATGCCTGGACCGCTCCCTCGCTGCGCTCGGTCGGGTTCAGGCACCGAAGCGGCGCTCGCGGGCGGCGTAGGAGCGCATCGCGCGGAGGAGGTCGACGCGGCGGAAGGCCGGCCAGAGGACGTCGGAGAAGTAGAACTCGCTGTGCACGCTCTGCCACAGCAGGAAGCCGGACAGGCGCTGCTCGCCCGACGTGCGGATGACGAGGTCGGGGTCGGGCTGGCCCTTCGTGTACAGGTGGTCGGCGATGTGGTCGACCTCGAGCGTCGCCGCCACCTCCTCCAGCGTGCGCCCCTTGGCCGCCTCCGCGAGCAGGAGGGCACGCATCGCGTCGGTGAGCTCCTGCCGGCCGCCGTAGCCGACGCACACGTTGACGTGCATCAGGCCCTCCCCCGACGGCGACGCCGCCGCGGCGCGCTGCAGGCGCGCGGAGGAGTCCGCCGGCAGGAGCTGGAGGTTCCCGATGAGCCGCACGTGCCAGCGTCCGTCCTCGGCGAGCCGTCCGACGAGGTCCTCGACCGCGTCGAGGATGCTCGCCAGCTCCGCCTCGGGGCGCTGGAGGTTGTCGGTCGACAGCACCCAGAACGTGACCGTCCCGACGCCCAGCTCGTGGCACCAGTCGAGGAACTCGTCGACCTTCGCCGCACCCGCCCGGTAGCCCTGGTCGAGGCCCATCCGGGCGTCCTTCGCCCAGCGTCGGTTGCCGTCGACGATCGCGCCGACGTGGCGTGGCAGGCGATCGGGGTCGAGCCGTCTGAGGAGCCGTCGCTCGTACGCGCCGTAGGCGACCTGGCTCAGACCCATGGACCTCATCTCATCACATCGGATGCTCAGGGCGAGGGGCTAGTCTTCCCCCTATGCCACGGACCGATCTCGAAGCCACGACCGACGAGGTGTCCGACCGCATCCGGGAGAACCTGGAGGAGATCAAGCCGAAGCTGCGCGGCTGGCTCCACGCGGGAACCGCACCCCTCGCCTTCATCTCCTTCCTCGTGATGATGGTGATCGCCGACGACACCCTCGTGCGCGCCGGCGTCGCGATCTTCATGGTGAGCGCGCTGCTGCTGTTCGGGTGCTCGGCGCTCTACCACACGCGCACCTGGTCCGACGAGGCCCGGATCGTGTGGAAGCGCATCGACCACGCGAACATCTTCCTGCTCATCGCCGGCTCGTACACGCCCTTCAGCCTGCTGCTGCTCGACACCCGGCAGGCGGTGATCATGCTGTCGCTCGTGTGGGGCGGGGCGCTGCTCGGCGTCGCGTTCCGCGTGTTCTGGGTGGGCGCGCCGCGCTGGATCTACGTGCCGCTGTACGTGCTGCTCGGCTGGGCCGCGGTGCTGTACTGGGGCGAGTTCGTCGACCAGGCCTCGACCGCGGTGCTGGTCCTCATGATCGTCGGCGGCGGTCTGTACACGTTGGGCGCGCTGGTCTACGGCTTCAAGTGGCCCGACCCGTTCCCGCGCTGGTACGGCTTCCACGAGGTGTTCCACACGCTCACGATCGCCGCGTTCGTCGTGCACTACATCGGCGTGAGCCTGCTCGCCTACCAGCAGCGGTGAGCCCGGCGCTCCACGTCCCCGAGGGAGCCACCCCCGACGACGTGTTCGACGCCGTCGAGGCGTGGGTCGACTCGCGCGGGATGAGCATGTACCCCGCGCAGGAGGAGGCGGTCCTCGAGCTGCTGTCGGGATCGAACGTCGTGCTCGCCACGCCGACCGGCTCCGGCAAGAGCCTGGTGGCGACGGCGGCCATCGCCGGGGCACTGGCGCGAGGCGAGTGCGCCGTCTACACGGCACCGATCAAGGCGTTGGTGAGCGAGAAGTTCTTCGACCTGTGCGAGGTGTTCGGCGCCGACGACGTGGGCATGCTCACGGGCGACGCCTCCGTGAACGCCGACGCCCCCGTGGTCGTGGCGACGGCCGAGGTGCTGGCGAACCTGGCGCTGCGTGAGGGTGCCGCCGCCGACGTCGGCCTCGTGGTGATGGACGAGTTCCACTTCTACGCCGACCCCGACCGCGGGTGGGCCTGGCAGGTCCCGCTCGTGGAGCTGCCACGGGCGCAGGCGCTGCTCATGTCAGCCACGCTCGGCGACACCACCACGTTGCGCGACGACCTCACCCGCCGCACCGGTCGCGACACCGCGCTCGTGGCGTCGTCCGAACGCCCCGTTCCCCTGGTGAACGAGTACGTGGTGTCGCCGGTGCAGGACGTCGTGACCGAGCTCGTGCAGACCGGACAGGCGCCCGTCTACATCGTGCACTTCACCCAGGCGTCGGCACTGGAGCGGGCACAGGCTCTCAGCAGCGTCGCCCTGGCGACGCGGGCGGAGCGCGACGAGATCGCCGAGGCGATCGGCAGCTTCCGCTTCACGTCGGCGTTCGGGAAGACGTTGTCGCGCCTGGTGCGCATGGGCATCGGCGTGCACCACGCCGGCATGCTCCCCCGCTACCGACGTCTGGTCGAGCGGCTCGCGCAGCAGGGTCTGCTCAAGGTCGTGTGCGGCACGGACACGCTCGGCGTCGGCATCAACGTGCCGATCCGCACGGTGCTGTTCAGCGGGCTGACGAAGTACGACGGTCGACGCCAGCGGCAGCTGCAGGTGAGGGAGTTCGCCCAGATCGCGGGTCGGGCCGGGCGCGCCGGCTACGACACCGTCGGCCACGTGGTGGTGCTCGCGCCCGAGCACGACATCGAGAACGCGAAGGCCGTCGCGAAGGCCGGCGACGACCCGAAGAAGCTGCGCAAGGTGCAGCGCAAGAAGGCGCCCGAGGGGCACGTGTCGTGGAACGAGGCGACGTTCGACAAGCTCGTGAACGGGACGCCCGAACCGCTCGTGCCCCGCATGCAGATCACCCACGCGATGGTGCTCGACGTCGTGCAGCGTCCGGGTGACGCCATCGCGGCGCTCGACCACCTCATCGAGGAGAGCGTGGTGCGCCCCGACGAGGTCGAGCGGCTGCAGGGTCGGGTGCGCGAGATCGTGGAGGCGCTGGTGGCCGGCGGGGTCGTCGAGCGGATCGGCGGGGGTGCCGGGCCCGGGGTGGCAGAAGGCACCGACCCTCCGGACGACGAGGGACGCACGCTGCGCCTCACCGTCGACCTGCAGCGCGACTTCGCGCTCAACCAGCCGCTCTCGCCGTTCGCGGTGGCCACGCTCGAGCTGCTCGACGTCGAGTCGCCCGAGTACGCGCTCGACGTGGTGTCGGTCATCGAGGCGACGTTGGAGGACCCGCGTCCGATCATCGCCGCCCAGGTCCACCGGGCCCGTGGCGAGGCCGTGGCGCAGATGAAGGCCGACGGCATCGAGTACGACGAGCGGATGGAGCTGCTCGAGGAGGTCGAGCACCCGAAGCCGCTGCAGGACCTGCTCGAGGCGGCGTACGAGACCTACCGCCAGGGTCACCCGTGGGTGGCCGACCACCCGCTGCGACCCAAGTCGGTCGTGCGCGACATGGCGGAGCGCGCCTTGACGTTCTCCGAGCTGGTGTCCGACTACGGTCTCGCGCGGTCGGAGGGCATGGTGCTGCGCTACCTGTCCGACGCGTACAAGGCGCTCGAGCGGACCGTCCCGGCCTCGGCGCGCACCGAGGAGCTGACCGACCTGACGGCCTGGCTCGGCGAGCTGGTGCGCCAGACCGACTCGAGCCTGCTCGACGAGTGGGAGGCGTTGGTGAACCCCGCCGACCCCGAGAGCCTCGACCGCGCGCACGCGGTGGCCGACGGCGAGCAGGCGATCCGTCCGGTCACGGCGAACGACCGCGCGTTCCGGGTGCTGGTGCGCAACGCGCTGTTCCGGCGGGTGGAGCTCGCGGCGCTCGGCCGCTGGGACGCGCTCGGCGACCTCGACGGCGAGGCCGGGTGGGACGCCGACGCGTGGCGCGAGGCCCTCACCGCCTACCGGGCCGAGTACGACCACCTCGGCACCGGGCCCGAGGCGCGGGGTCCGAAGCTCCTCGACATCACCGCCGAGCACGGGCCGGATGGCCGACGCTGGCGGGTGCGGCAGACGTTCGACGACCCCGAGGGTCACCGCGACTGGGGCATCTCCGCGGAGGTCGACCTCGACGCGAGCGACGCGGCCGGCGAGGCGGTCGTGACCGTCACCGACGTCGGCCCCGCCTGACGACCGTCAGCGGGCACCGTCGGCGACGCTCGGCAGGGCGTCGCCGACGGCCCCGTGCCCGTGCCGTGTCCCCTGGAGCACCTCAACACCGAGGTTCGCGGCACAGGTCCGGCGCCGGTCCCCTCGGGGGTGGGGCAGGCCGACGCCGGAGCTCAGGACGCGGCGGGACCCGTGCGGGCCTCGCTACGTATCCGTCTCGTGCAACGACGTTACGGGGCGTCGCAGCCCACCACCAGCGTCGTTCACGGAACCCGAAGAAGGGTTGACGCGCGCCGGCGCAGCGACTACGGCAGGAGCGCCGCCGGGTCGGTGACGGGCAGCGCGCACACGTGGTCGCGGCACACGTAGGCGGTGGCCCGCCCGTCGACCGCGACCCGGTCCGCGAGCAGCGGCACGGCCGGCGTCGCCGTCTCCGCGGCCACGACGACCGCCGGCGACGTGCGCA
>NZ_JAMXRU010000022.1 GCF_024124745.1 Aeromicrobium sp. CnD17-E | reverse complement strand
ACGGCGCGGCCGCTGGCGTCGGCGACGTCGGGCGGCAGCGCGTGGGAGACGGCTGCGGCGGCGACCACGTAGAGGACGGTGACGACCGCGAACGACACCGCGACGGCGCGCGGGATGGTGCGCTCGGGGTCGCGTACCTCCTCACCGAGGGTCGCGAGCCGCGCGTAGCCGGCGAACGCGAAGAACAGCAGCGCCGCGGCCTGCGGGACGGCCTGCAGGTCGAAGGCGTAGCCGGTCCCGTCGTCTCGCGGCGCCTCGCCGAGGACGAGGAGCGACGACGTCCCGACGACGAGCACGACCAGCACCGCCGACACGGTGAGCGCGTCGGCCGAGCGGCGGGCGCCGGCGAGGTCGACGGCCGTCAGCACGGCGACCGCGACGACCGCGAGCGTCGTCGCGTGACCAGGCGCCAGGTGGGCCCCGACCGCCAGCGCCATCGCCGCGCAGGACGCGGTCTTCCCGACCACGAACACCCAGCCCGCGAGGTGCCCCCAGGCGGGCCCGAGCCGCTCCCGCGCGAACACGTAGGTGCCGCCCGCGGCCGGGTACCGGCTGGCGAGGCGGGCCGATGCCAGGGCGTTGAGCCCGGCCACGAGCGCAGCGAGCAGCACCGCCCACACGACGAAGACGCCGGTGCGCCCGACCGCCGGACCGAGCGCGACGAACACGCCGGCCCCCAGCATCGACCCGGCGCCGAGGCCGGTCGCTCGGACGGGTCCGAGGACGCGGGCGAGCGCCACGGTCAGAGGGCGTAGTCGACGACGAGCGGTGCGTGGTCGGAGAACCGCTCCGCGTAGGTCGCGGCTCGGTCGACGCGGGCGGCACTGACCGTGGCGGCCAGCTCGGGCGTGGCGAGCTGGTAGTCGATCCGCCACCCGGTGTCGTTGTCGAACGCCTGACCCCGCCACGACCACCAGGTGTAGGGACCGTCGACCTCGCCGGCGTGCATCCGCGCGACGTCGACCCAGCCGAGCTCGTCGCGCACGCGGTCGAGGTACGCGCGCTCCTCCGGGAGGAACCCGGCCTTCTTCAGGTTGCCCTTCCAGTTCTTGATGTCGAGCTCGGTGTGGCCGACGTTGAAGTCGCCGGTCACGACCGCGTGGTCGGCGTGGTCGCGCAGCTCAGCGAGGCGCACCAGCAGCTGGTCGAGGAAGCGGTACTTCTCGTCCTGGCTGGGCGTGCCGACGCCGCCGGAGTGGACGTAGGCAGACACCGCGGTGAGGAGGCTGCCGTCGGGCAGCACGATGTCGGACTCGACCCAGCGGCCGGCGTCGTCGAAGGACGGGTCGCCGTGCCCGACGCGGTGCGCCTTGGGCTCGGTGCGGCTGAGCACCGCGACGCCCGCGCGACCCTTGGCGGCGGCCTCGGTGTGCACGACGTGGTAGCCGGTCCCGGCCATCAGCTCGTGCACGAGCGCGTCGGGCGCTCGGACCTCCTGCAGGGTGACGACGTCGGCGTCGGCGGCCTCGAGCCAGGGACCCATGCCGCGTCGGAGGGCGGCGCGGATGCCGTTGACGTTGACCGTGGCGATGCGGAGCACGCGAGCAGCCTACGAGCCGGCGCCGACATCGGCGGCAACCGGTCGGGGCTCGTGGGGCGCCCCGACGACGTCGATGATCCAGGCCAGCTCCCAGGCCCGCTCGTGCCAGGCCGCGTAGCGTCCGCTCACGCCGCCGTGGCCGGCGTTCATCTCGGTCTTGAGGAGGGCAGGGACCTGGCCGGTCGACCGTTCGCGCAGCCGCGCGACCCACTTGGCAGGCTCCACGTAGAGCACCCGCGTGTCGTTGAGGCTCGTCACTGCGAGCACCGGCGGGTACGCGACCTCGGCGACGTTCTCGTAGGGCGTGTAGGACTTCATGTAGGCGTAGACGTCGGGGTCGTGCAGCGGGTCGCCCCACTCGTCCCACTCGATGACGGTCAGCGGCAGGCTCGGGTCGAGGATCGTCGTCAGGGCGTCGACGAACGGGACCTCCGCCACGACGGCGCCGAACGCGTCGGGCGCCAGGTTCAGGGCCGCGCCGACGAGCAGGCCGCCGGCGCTGCCGCCCTCCGCGACGAGCCGCTCGGGCGAGGTCCAGCCCTCTGCCACGAGGTGGCGTGCCGCGGCGACGAAGTCGGAGAAGGTGTTCTTCTTGTGGGTCAGCTTGCCCTGGTCGTACCAGGCGCGACCGAGCTCGCCGCCGCCGCGGACGTGGGCGATGGCGAACACGAAGCCGCGGTCGAGCAGCGACAGCCGTGGGACGGACATGCCGGGGTCGATGCTGATCTCGTAGGAGCCGTACCCGTAGAGCAGGGCGGGTGCGGAGCCGTCGCGCGGGGTGTCGGCGCGGGCGACGAGCGAGATCGGGACGAGCGTGCCGTCGTCGGCGGTCGCCCACGTGCGGTGCTGCACGTAGTCGGCGGGGTCGTAGCCGCCGAGCACCGTCTGCTGCTTGCGCACGACCAGATCGCCCGTCTCGACGACGAGGTCGAGCACGGTGCTGGGCGTGACGAGCGATCCCATCCCGAGGCGGATCACGGGCTGGTCCCACTCGGCGTTCGCGCCCACCCCGGCGGTGAACAGCTCCTCGCCGAAGTCGATCTCGCGCGGCTCGCCGAGACCGCCGTCGTCGATGCTCGCGATGGCGACGCGGGTGAGCGCCTCGCGACGGTAGGAGAGCAGGAGCGACCGGGCGAAGACGTCGATGCCCTCCAGGCGCGTGCCTGCGCGGTGCGGCACGACCGTCTCGAGCGCCTCGCGCAGGGGTCGATCCACCGGTGCGGCGTCGACGGGCAGGGCGCCGAGCTCGAAGTCCTCCGCGCCGTCGTTGTGCAGCACCAGGAACAGGTCGCGTCCGGCGACCACTGCGTGCTCGAGCGAGTACTCGACGCCGTCGCGGCGCGGCACCACGACCCTGAAGTCGCCGGTCGGGTCGTCGGCCTCGAGGACGAGCACCTCGCTCGTGATCTTCGACGACGCGCCGATCACGAGGTAGCGCTCGGACTGGGTGCGCCCGACACCGGTGAAGAACCGCTCGTCGGTCTCCTCGTGGACGAGCACGTCGTCGGCGTCGGAGCCCAGTCGGTGTCGCCAGACGCGGTGGGGACGCCACGCGTCGTCGACGGTCGTGTAGAAGAGGTGGCTCCCGTCGGCGGACCAGGTGACGCCGCCGCTCGTGCCGGCGATCTCGTCGGCGAGCAGCTCGCCGGTGCGCAGGTCCTTCACGCGGATCGTGTAGCGCTCGTCGCCGACGACGTCGGTCGACCACGCGAGCAGGTTGCCGTCGTCGCTCAGCGAGAACCCGCCGAGGGAGAAGAAGTCGTGCCCCTCGGCCTCGAGGTTGGAGTCGAGCAGGACCTCCTCGCCGGGCACGGGCTCACCCGGCACGAGGGTCGGCGGCTCCCAGTCGTCGGGGGACGAGACCGCCGTGCGGCAGCGGATGGCGTACTGGCTGCCCTCGACGGTGCGCGAGTAGTACCACCAGCCGCCGTGCCGCACGGGCACGGAGAGGTCGGTCTCGAGGGTCCGTGAGCGGATCTCCTCGAACAGCCGACCGCGCAGGTCGGCGAGGTGGGCCGTGCGGGCCTCCGCGTACGCGTTCTCGGCCTCGAGGTGGGCCAGGGTGCGAGGGTCGTCCTTGTCGCGGAGCCACTCGTACGGGTCCTCGACCTCGTCGCCGTGGTGGCGGCGGACGACCGGGTGCTGAGGGGCGACGGGCGGTTCGTGCGTCGACGTCATGCGGTGACGCTATCGCCCGGCACCCAGGCCCTCGTCGCTCGACCGCTCCGCGGCGCTCGGCGCGGTCAGCTCGTCGGGTCGGCGCGGGCGTGTGGGGCCCGTGTGACCGGGCGTGAGGGCGTCGTCGCCGGCCGCGAAGGTGTGCACGGGCCCGGGACCCGTGAGTCGCGTCTCGAAGCGGACCGTCACCCGGCCGAGGCCGGCGCCCCACACCCAGCCGTCGCCGTGGTGGCGGTGGTGGACGTCGGCGCCGGGGCTCCAGACCGGGCCGGGGTCGGGGGAGCGGGGAGCGGGCTCGGCGACGGGCTCGGGACCGGTGGACGGCTCGTCCGTGCTCCCCGCATCGGGGTCGGGCTCAGGCTCGGCGAACAGGTCGTCCTGCACCCAGTCCGCGAGCCCGCTGACCCCGACGCCGACCAGGCGCAGACCGCCCGACAGGTCCGTGGCGGCCAGCAGGCCCTGCGCGCTCGCGGCGAGCAGCGTGGGCGAGTCGGTGGGGCCCGCGAGGGTCGTGGAGCGGGTGTGGGTCTCGAAGTCGTGGTAGCGGATCTTCAGGGTGACGGTGCGGCCGGAGAGACCTGCGCTGCGCAGCCGTCCACCGACGCGCCGCGCCATCGTGTCGACGACGCCCTCGAGCCGGGCCCGGTCGGTGACGTCGTCGGGGAAGGTGTCCTCGACGCTGATCGACTTCGCCTCGCGCTCGGCGACGACGGGTCGGTCGTCGTCGGCACGGGCGAGGCGGGCGAGGGACCGTCCCGACGCGGAGCCCAGAAGCCGGACCAGCTCGTCCTCGTCGCGCTCGCGCAGCTCGCCGACCGTGCCGACCCCGATCCGGCGCAGCCGCTCGGCCGTCGCGGGCCCGACGCCCGGGATCGCCCGCACCTGCATGGGCTCCAGGAGCGCGAGCTCGGTGCCGGGGGCGACCACGAACATGCCGTCGGGCTTGCGCAGCTCGCTGGCGATCTTCGCCATGAGCTTCGAGGACGCGACGCCGACCGAGGCCGTGAGGCCCTCGGTGATCTCGGTGATGTCGCGGCGCAGCGTCTCGACGCGCTCGAGCACGGCATCGGGGGAGAGGTCGTCGTCAGAACCGGCCGCGAGGTCGACGTAGGCCTCGTCGAGCGAGAGCGGCTCGACGAGCGGCGACTCCTCGCGCAGGCGCCGCATGACGAGGGTGCTCGCCTCGCGGTAGGCGTCGAAGCGGCCCGAAAGGAACGCCGCGTGCGGGCACCGCGCCCGGGCCTCGGCCATGCGCATCGCCGAGCGGACGCCGTGGACGCGCGCCTCGTAGGAGCAGGTGGAGACCACGCCACGCTGTCCGATGCCGCCGACGATCACCGGTCGGCCGCGCAGCGACGGCTTGTCGCGCTGCTCCACCGAGGCGAAGAAGGCGTCGAGGTCGAGGTGGAGCACCGACGCCGTGGACCGCATGGTCCCATTCTGCTGCGGACCGCCGACGGTCGCTGCGTCCACACCCTCGGTCGCCGGGCGCGCCCTGGCCTGACGTCCGTCCACAGGCGGGGAACGCGCACCGCCGCACGCCGTCCGCGCGCAGCAGGTTGGGTCCATGACCTCCCAACCCGTGTACACGGCCCACGACGTGGCCGACCTCTTCAACCTCCTGCCCACCGCGCTCGGCTTCGCCCCGCACGAGTCGATCTGCGCGATCGCGACGAGCGGCCCGCGGCACCGTCTCGGCTTCACGATGCGCGTGGACCTGCCCGACCAGGACGACCACGTGGAGCACGTGGGCCGCTTCGTGGCCGGACACCTGCGCGCCCAGGGCGCCGACGGCGCCATCGTGCTCGTCGTCTCGACCCGGGTCGAGCGAGCCGCGCAGGCAGCGCGTGCGGTCGAGGGCGCGCTCGGCGCGATCCGACCGGTCGTCGTCGCCTGGACCGACACCAGCCGCTACTGGACCGCCTCGGACGACGACCCGACCGGGACGCCCCTCGACCTGAGCCCGCACCATCCGGCGGTGCTGGAGGCCGTCCTCGCGGGCCAGGAGGTGCTGCCCGACCGCACGGCCCTGGAGGACCGCTGGCGCCCGTGCGACGGACCGGGCTCGAGGTGGCTCCTGACGCAGGTGGTCCAGGTCGAGCGGGAGCTGGTGGAGCAGTCGTGGCGCGCGCCGACCGACCTCGCCGTCACGGGGCTCCAGGAGGTGCAGGACGTCGTGCGGACCGTCGAGCGCTCCGGCGTCGACGCGGTGGACGCCCGGTCGTTGCTGCGGCTGGGCGTCTGGCTGACGCTGGGAGCGGTCCGTGACGGGCTCTGGCCGACCCTCGACGACGCTGGTCCCGAGCGGCTCGCCACGTGGCGCGAGCTGGCCCGGCGGTCGCCCGGGGTCTACGCCGCCGTGCCGTACACGGTGGCCGGCTACCTCGCGTACCTCCGGGGCGACGGCGCGCAGGCCGCCCTCGGCTTCGACCGGGCCAGGGCCGCGGACCCGGGCTACACGATGGCAGCGACCCTCGGTGACGCCCTCCGGTTCGGCACGCACCCGCGGAGGCTGCGGGAGATCGTGCGCGCGGCGTTCGCGGACGCGGGCACCCTGCGATGACGCGCACTGGGCCGGCGTCGCCCCTAGGGTGAGCGCATGGGTCAGGACGTCGACGACAGGACCTTCACGCGCGAGGACCGGACGCGGTACCGGGAGAAGGTACGACGCTGCCTCGACGTGTTCGCCCGGATGCTCTCCGAGCACGACTTCTCCGTGGGCGAGCCGCAGATCGGCGTCGAGATCGAGCTGAACCTCGTCGACGACCTGGGCGACCCCGCGATGCGGAACGCCGAGGCGCTGGAGGCCATCGCCGACGAGGCGTTCCAGACCGAGCTCGGGCTGTTCAACATCGAGATCAACGTCCCGCCGCAGCCGGCGAGCGGTGACGGCTTCGCCGTCCTGGAGCAGACGGTCCGCCGTGACCTCAACGAGGCGCAGGAGAAGGCCGCGCGCGCCGAGGCCGGTCTGCTGATGGTGGGGGTGCTGCCGACCCTGCGCTCGGAGCACCTGCGTCAGGAGTCGCTCTCGCCGAACCCGCGCTACCACCTGTTGTCGGACCAGATCCTCTCGGCGCGTGGCGAGGACATCGCGATCGTCATCGACGGGGTCGACCGGTTGGAGACGACGGCCGACACGATCGTGCCCGAGGCGGCCTGCACGAGCACGCAGCTGCACCTGCAGGTCGAGCCCGACGACTTCGCGGCCACGTGGAACGCCGCCCAGGCCATCGCCGGCGTGCAGGTGGCCGTGGGCGCGAACTCGCCGTTCCTCCTCGGCCGACAGCTCTGGCACGAGACGCGGATCCCGTTGTTCGAGCAGGCGACCGACACGCGCAGCGAGGAGCTGAAGGCGCAGGGCGTCCGGCCGCGCGTCTTCTTCGGGGAGCGGTGGATCACCTCGGTCTTCGACCTGTTCGAGGAGAACGTCCGGTACTTCCCGGCGCTGCTGCCGATCGTGGAGGACGAGGACCCGGTGGCCGAGCTCGAGGCGGGACGCGTCCCCGCGCTCGCCGAGCTGCTGCTGCACAACGGGACCGTCTACCGGTGGAACCGCCCGATCTACGACGTGAGCGACGGACGTCCGCACCTGCGGGTGGAGAACCGGCTGCTCCCCGCCGGGCCGACGGTGGTCGACACGGTCGCCAACGCGGCGCTGTTCTACGGCCTCGTCCAGGTGATGCGCCAGAGCGAGCGTCCGGTCTGGTCGCAGCTCTCGTTCCGGGCGGCCGAGGAGAACTTCCACCAGGCGGCGCGGGTGGGCATCGAGGCCGACCAGTACTGGCCCTCGGTCGGCACCGTGTCCGTCCGCGAGCTGGTGCTGCGTCACCTCCTGCCGCTCGCCCACGAGGGACTCGGCCAGATGGGCGTCGACACCGCGGTCTCCGACCGGCTGCTCGACGTCGTGGAGCAGCGGTGCATCCGCGGCGCCAACGGCGCGACCTGGCTGGTCTCGGCCGTCGAGCAGGAGCTGGGGCGGACGGGTGACCGCACTGCGGCGCTGCGTGCCGTCACCCGGCGCTACGCGGAGCTCATGCACACCAACGAGCCGGTGCACACCTGGCCGCTCGACTGAGGTCGCAGGGCGCGCGGACCATCCAGGGGGTCCGACCACGCCGGTTGTGTCCCCGTGGCACACTGGATCACGCAGAGGTTGACCGCAGGCCTCTTTGTTGCGCCCTCAGACAGGTCAGGGAGGTGAGTCCTCGGTGAGTTCCGTCCTCGGACGCAGGTGTCAGATCCTGCCGTCCCGCCACGTTGGAACCGTCGTCGACCTCCTCGCCGAGGCCGTCCGGGGTAGCGCGCAGCACGATCGTCCAGCCCACCCGCGAGATCAGAAGAGCCCGTGACGAAGACTTCCAAGAAGACCGCCGCCCCCGCTCCCGCGAAGAAGGCGCCGGTCAAGAAGACGGCCGCCAAGAAGGCGCCGGCCAAGAAGGCCGCGGCGAAGAAGACTGCCGACGCCCCCGTCGACATCGCCGACGCGCTCGACGTGCCGGAGGGTGGTCAGGCCGCGAAGGTCGACGCCCAGGGCAAGAAGGTCCTGCCCGACATCTCCGACGAGGAGTTCGTCAAGGACCTCAAGAACGACCCGACGCTGAAGGAGGACGAGGAGTCCAGCTTCACGCTGTCGGCGGCCGACGAGTCCGACGAGCCGGTGCAGCAGGTGCTCGTCGCCGGCGCCACGGCCGACCCGGTCAAGGACTACCTCAAGCAGATCGGCAAGGTCTCCCTGCTCACCGCCGGTGAGGAGGTCGAGCTCGCCAAGCGGATCGAGGCCGGCCTGTTCGCCGAGGAGAAGCTCGGCAAGGGCGGCCGCATCTCCGAGAAGACGCGCGAGGAGCTCGACTGGATCGTCGTCGACGGTCGTCGGGCGAAGAACCACCTGCTCGAGGCCAACCTGCGTCTGGTCGTGTCGCTCGCGAAGCGCTACACCGGCCGCGGCATGCTCTTCCTCGACCTGATCCAGGAGGGCAACCTGGGCCTGATCCGTGCGGTCGAGAAGTTCGACTACACCAAGGGCTTCAAGTTCTCCACGTACGCGACCTGGTGGATCCGCCAGGCGATCACCCGCGCCATGGCCGACCAGGCCCGCACCATCCGCATCCCGGTGCACATGGTCGAGGTCATCAACAAGCTGGCCCGTGTGCAGCGCCAGATGCTGCAGGACCTGGGCCGCGAGCCCACCCCGGAGGAGCTGGCGCTCGAGCTGGACATGACGCCGGAGAAGGTCGTCGAGGTCCAGAAGTACGGTCGCGAGCCGATCTCGCTGCACACGCCCCTCGGCGAGGACGGCGACAGCGAGTTCGGCGACCTCATCGAGGACTCCGAGGCGATCGTCCCGGCCGACGCCGTGTCGTTCACGCTCCTGCAGGAGCAGCTGCACGCGGTGCTCGACACGCTCAGCGAGCGCGAGTCCGGCGTCGTCTCGATGCGCTTCGGCCTGACCGACGGCCAGCCGAAGACCCTCGACGAGATCGGCAAGGTCTACGGCGTCACGCGTGAGCGCATCCGCCAGATCGAGTCCAAGACGATGAGCAAGCTGCGTCACCCGTCCCGCTCGCAGGTGCTGCGCGACTACCTGGACTGACGCCCAGCGCGACGCACGACGACGGCCCGCCCCGAGCATCCTCGGGGCGGGCCGTCGTCGTTGCTATGTGAAAAGCGGCGGCGGACCCTCGTCACGACGGGGGAGCGACGCCGAGGTCGTCCTTCGGCTGGTCGGTCAGTCGGCGGATCTCGTCCTTCGGCACGTCGAGGCACCGGCTGCGCACCGACAGGTTCATCCCGGCCGCGCCGTACTGGGCGCGCAGCGTCAGCCCGTCCTTGCGGCCCTCGAGCGTGTCGGCGCCGGCCTCCTTGACGCTCCAGCCCTGGGCCTCGGCCTGCTCGCGGACGACGGCGCCGTACTTCGAGGGGGGCACGTTGCTCTGGGTGACGGCGATCTCCGCGACGTACTGGGCTCCGTTCGGGCTCGGTTCCTGACCGCAGATCGCCCACCGACCTGCGCCCGTGCTGGTGTACCCCAGAGCCTCCACACCCTGCCCGATCGCCTCGAACGTCGTGGACGCGGCGGTGCGGGTCTTCTCCGCGGTGCGCTGGGCGTCTGGCGCGTCGTCGCCGGCCCCCTCGCCTCCGCACCCGAACAGGCTGGCCATCATCACGACTCCCACCACGATCCTCGAACGTCTCATCCTGACCTCTCAGTCGAAGGGGTTCAGCCAGCTGCCGGCGTCCTTCGCCCGGTCCCAGGTCCAGCCTGCCGCGTCGGCGACCTGCCCGCCCGTCCACTCGACGCCGTTCCAGATCTGCTCGCCCCCGGACACGACGGAGCTGCCGACGACGAGGGTGTCGAGCGTCTGGTAGCTGCCGAGCGTGCGTCCGTCGACCTCGTCAGGGGTCTGGCCGGCCACCACGTCGGCCATCGCGTCCAACGACGTCGAGCCCTCGTTGAAGTACGACGAGTGGTTCTCGAAGAGGTCCTGGACCCGGTAGGAGCCCGGATCGACCTCGAAGCGGTGCGCGCCGAAGTCGGCCTGGGCCGGGTCGTGACCGAGAGCGCCGATCGCGGGGGAGCCCAGCAGCGTGACCGGGTCGTAGTCGGCCGAGCCGACGAACAGGTGACCCTCCGGCATCAGGTCGGTCGCGGTGTCGGCCGACCCGGTGCCGGGGCTGCCGATGAGCACCATGTCGTCGACCTGCAGGTCGTTGTCGGTGGCGGCGTGCGAGACGGTCGTCGACCCGTAGCTGTGGCCGATCGCCGTGAAATGGGCGTCGGGACCCTGGTCGCTCGCTCGCATGCCGTCCACGAAGTCGGCGAAGCGCTCCCCGCCGTCCGTGGCCTTGCCCTGTCCGGCGACCTGCAGGAAGTCCCACGGGTCGTCCGTGAGGCCTTCGCCGCTGCTCGGGGCGTCGTAGTCGATCCACGTGATCGCGGCGACCGACCGGTCGCCGTTCTTCCCGTCGGCCAGCTGCATGAGCCGGTCCATCGACTCGACGTTGCCGCTCAGCGACGTCGCCTCGCTGGTCAGGCCCGGGACGAAGGACGTCACGTCGTCCGCGGTGTCGGGGTTGCCGAGGCTCATGGCGACGCCACCGTCGCCGTTGAAGGCGTCGGGCCGGTAGACGAGCAGGAACGCCTGGTTCTCGCCGGTCTCGGGGTCGATCCGGTCCTGGTAGTCGTCGAGGGTGTCGCGGGCGTCCTCGGCGTTCATCAGCTGCTGGCGCTCGAGGTCGGTCAGCTGGCCGTCGTCGCGGCGCTGGGTGAGGTAGTCGATGTCGCTGAGCATCGAGGTGCGGTTCGCCTCGTCGCGCACCTCGCTGGGCACCCCACCGGCATTCCCGACGAGCTGGGGCGAGTGCATCACGAGAGCAGCGACCTGCTCGGGGCTCAGACCACTCCACCAGTCGGCGACAGCCTCGGGGTCGCCGCTGTCGACCTTCTGTTGCAGCTGGTCCGCCAGCGCGGCGGCATCGGCGCGGTTCGGGGCCGACGCTGCCGACTGACCCTCGGCGACGGTGTCGACACCTTGCAGGCCGGCGATCACGGTCTGCTCGGCCGACTCCTGGTCCCGGTTCCACGCGTCGACGTCGGCCTGGAGGGCCGTGGCCTCGCGCTCGAGGTTGGCCGACCTCTGGACGAGCGCCTCCTGAGCGGTCGCGTCGTCCTTGTCCGACGCGGCGACGTCGGCGTCGTAGGTGTCGATGCGGCCGTTGAGCTCCGAGACCCTCTCGACCAGGTCGATGCGCCGTGAGCTGAGCGTCTGCAGGGTGTCGTCGAACGCGTCGAGCACGGTGACCGCCCGCACGAACGCCGCGGACGCGGCATCCAGGCGAGCGGACAACGCCGTGAACTCGTTCGCGGCGGCCTGCGAGGCGTCGCCGGTCCACGAGGCGGGCGTCCCCTGCGACGCCATCGACTCCTGTGCGTCACTCATGCTCTCGCCGGTGGCGCGGACCCCGCTGGTGGCCGAGGCGGCGGCCGCCGACGTGGTGCGCAGGGGGTCGGGCTGGCTGACTCGGACGAGCGCCACGTCAGTCACCTCCCGTGGGGCTCGGCGACGGCGTCGGCGACGGGCCAGGGGAGGGCTGAGGCGTGGCGGGGGTCGAGTCGCTCGGCGGAGGGGGCGACGGACTCGGGCCGGGGGACGGGGTCGGCATCGGCGGCGGACCACCGTCGGGGTCGATCGTGCTGTCGCGGTAGGACCACGGCATCAGCGACCTGATGCGCTGGTACGCGGCGTCGTCGACCGACGAGTAGGTCGCGGCGGCGTCGTCGAGGGACTCCGCATGAGCCTGCGCGGTCGTCGCGACGTCCTTGACCTCGTCGACCCACGCCTCGCGGAACGTCTCGAAGGCGGCTGCGACGTTGGGCGCCATGGGGGCCCCGGTCGTACCGTGCAGGCGTCGCCACGCACCGTCCAACCCGTCGGCCGCGCCGTCCCAGACCCTGGCCGCGGCGGTGATGGCGTTCCAGTCCGCCTCGACGCTGCTCATCGCTCGGCCTTGAGGGTCGCGAGGTCGTCGGCGCGCACCGGCACGACGGGGCCGGCCAGGAGGAGCTGCGTCGCTGCAGCGCCGCTACGGACGTCGAGGTCGATCCAGCCGTTCGTGGACATGAGGTGCGGCCGCGCCTCGTCACCGCTCGCCGCGACCTCCCACCCGCGATCCTGCAGCGCGCGGGCGAGGGCGCGGAGCGTGACCATGGCCCGGGGGCCGGCCAGACCACGCAGCGCCTTCTCGTTGAGGTAGGCGTGACCCCCGTCGGCCGCGCGCCAGAGACGGGTCGGAGCAGGCGTGTCCGGCGGCAGCAGGTGACGGATCGACCCGTACGCGTCGTCGACGCCCCGCTCGATCTTGCGCGCCTCGTCGAGGCTGATCGCGTCGTCCGGCTCCGCCGCGGGAGGGTCGAGCGGGGAGCGGCCGGTCAGGAGCACCAGGTCGACGTCGGGATGACGCCGACGCACGACACCCCAGAAAGGATCCTGGGCCACCGGCCCCTCCCCGACACTCATGTCGATGACGTTAGCAACGTGTTCGTGTTGCTGACCACCCCGTCGCGACGAGCGTCGCGATCAGCGGGCCAGTCAGCGGGGCGGGGGCACGTCGCGACGCGTGCGCGTGCCGAGGATCAGCGACAGCACCAGACCGAGCGCGCCGACCGCGATGAGGATGTAGCCGACCATCGTCAGGTCGACGCCGCTGATGCGGTCCTGGACGGCGAAGGACAGGATCGCGCCGACCGCCAGCAGGAAGAGCGAGGTACCGATCTGCATGAGGACTCCTCGGACAGTGGTCGACGCGGTGCCGACCTGGTGCGGCGAGCGTGGCACGCGCCGACCCGCCCCGCACCTCCAGACGACGAGAGCCCCCGCCGCAGTGCGGCGGGGGGCTCTCGGGCGAAGCCTGTCTCGGACCTCGGTGCCTGTCTCAGATCTCGGTGCTTGTCTCAGATCTCGGTGTCGGGGGCCGAGGCCGGGACGCCGGCGAGGCGGCCCGTCTCGTCGTGGATCGACACGGCGATCTCACGCAGCTTGTCCTCGTGCTCTCGGGCGTGGTGCGCGCAGAAGAGCAGCTCGGTTCCGCCGGCGAGCTCGACGCGGACGTACGCCTGTGCTCCACACCGGTCACAACGGTCGGTCGCGTTCAGACCGGGAAGCTCGGCGACTGCAGCCATGATGTTCTCTCTTCCTCAGCGGCGTCGGGGGTACGTCTGTCACAACATCCAACCACGGCGGCCTGTTCCGCACAGGTCCAGGTGACATACGACATAGATACTGCCCAGCGGGGTCAAACGCCCGGACGCACGTCGGCGTGCCGCGTGTCAGACGGGTCACCGGGGGACCGCTGACTAGGCTGGCGGAGGGGACGTCCCAGGCCTGTCTTCGCGGTCGACCGGCGCCCTGACCATCACCACTTCTTCCCTGGAGGTCCTGGACGTGTCGACCTACGACGCTCGCAACCTGCTCGTCCTCGAGGGGCTCGAGGCCGTGCGCAAGCGTCCGGGCATGTACATCGGCTCCACCGACACGCGCGGTCTCATGCACTGCCTGTGGGAGATCATCGACAACTCCGTCGACGAGGCCCTCGCGGGGCACTGCGACCGCATCGACGTCGTCCTGCACGCCGACGGCTCCGTCGAGGTGCGCGACAACGGTCGCGGCGTGCCCGTCGACATCGAGCCGAAGACCGGCCTCACCGGCGTCGAGGTGGTCTACACCAAGCTCCACGCCGGCGGGAAGTTCGGCGGTGGCTCCTACAACGCGACCGGTGGCCTGCACGGTGTCGGCGCCTCGGTCGTCAACGCGCTCTCCTCGCGCCTGGACGTCGAGGTCGACAAGTCCGGAGCCACGTGGTCGATGTCGTTCCGGCGGGGCGAGCCCGGGGTCTTCGCCGGCGACGGCCCCGCCGCGGACTTCACGCCCGACAACACCCTGCGCAAGGGCGGCCGGGTGAAGAAGACCGTCACGGGCACCCGGGTCCGCTACTGGGCCGACCCGCAGATCTTCATCAAGAGCGCGACGTTCGCCTACGACGAGCTCGTCAACCGCGCGCGTCAGACCTCGTTCCTGGTGCCCGGCCTGCAGATCGTGCTGCGTGACGAGCGGGGCGAGGAGCCGGTCGAGGAGTCGTTCAAGCACGACGGCGGCATCACCGAGTACTGCGACTTCCTGGCGTCCGACGAGCCGGTCAGCGAGGTGCTCCGCCTGCAGGGCGAGGGCTCGTTCACCGAGACCGTGCCCGTGCTCGACAGCAAGGGTCACATGACGCCGCAGGAGGTCGAGCGTGAGCTGGGCGTGGACGTCGCCCTGCGCTGGGGCACCGGCTACGAGACCGAGCTGCGCTCGTTCGTCAACATCATCGCGACCCCGAAGGGCGGCACCCACGTCCAGGGCTTCGAGCGCGGCGTCACCAAGACGTTCAACGACACCCTGCGGAACACGCGGCTGCTGAAGTCGGGCGACGCGGACATCGTCAAGGACGACGTGCTCGAGGGCATCACCGCCGTCGTGACCGTGCGGCTCGCCGAGCCGCAGTTCGAGGGACAGACCAAGGAGGTGCTCGGGACCCCCGCCGTCACGCGCATCGTCAACCAGGTCGTCTCCCGCGAGCTCAAGGCGTTCCTGACGTCGACCAAGGCGGCCGAGAAGGCCAAGGCACGGCAGGTCATGGAGAAGGTGGTCGCGGCGTCGCGGACCCGTCTCATGGCACGCCAGCAGCGCGACAACCAGCGTCGCAAGAACGCCCTCGAGTCCAGCGCCCTGCCGGCCAAGCTGGCCGACTGCCGCGCGGGCGACGCCGAGCGCACCGAGCTGTTCATCGTCGAGGGCGACTCGGCGCTCGGCACGGCGAAGTCGGCGCGCGACTCGGAGTTCCAGGCGCTGCTGCCGATCCGCGGCAAGATCCTGAACGTCCAGAAGGCCAGCGTCGGCGACATGCTCAAGAACGTCGAGTGCTCCTCGATCATCCAGGTCGTGGGCGCCGGGTCCGGACGCACGTTCGACCTCGACCAGGCTCGCTACGGCCGGATCATCTTCATGGCCGACGCCGACTCCGACGGCGCCCACATCCGCTGCCTGCTCGCCACCCTCTTCTTCCGCTACATGCGCCCGCTCGTCGAGCAGGGTCGCGTGTTCTCGGCCGTGCCGCCGCTGCACCGCATCGAGCTGACGAACCCGAAGAAGGGGCAGGACAAGTACCAGTACACCTACTCCGACGCGGAGCTCCAGCGCACGCTGGCGGACCTGAAGCGGCGCAACGTCCGCTGGAAGGACCCCATCCAGCGCTACAAGGGCCTGGGTGAGATGGACGCCGACCAGCTGGCGGAGACCACCATGGACCCCCGCCACCGCACGCTGCGCCGGCTCACCGTGGACGACGCCGAGCAGGCCGCGGCGGTCTTCGAGCTGCTCATGGGCAACGAGGTCGCGCCGCGCAAGGAGTTCATCGTGCAGAGCGCCTACGACGTCGACTCCGACCTGATCGACGCCTGATGGGCGGTGGGCTCCGCGATCCGACGACGGCTGAACGGGCCCTGCTGGATGCTCTGCTGAGCTTCGACTTCGAGGGCGTTGAGGCGTTGCGAGTCCAGGCTGCGGGGCTCAAGGTGTCGGACGGTTGCACCTGCGGCTGCGGAACGATCAACTTGTTCCCGTCCGATGCTCATCCGCCGTTGTCGGATGCCCGTAGCCCGGTGCCTGCCGAAGGACGGGTGGTCAATGGGGCAGGAGAAGACGTCGGTGGCCTGCTGCTGTTCCTGGAGCAGGGACGTCTCAGTTCACTCGAGGTCTACTCGTACGACGAACCGCTCGCGTTGCCCGAACCCGATCACGTGATCTGGGACGGAGCGGCCGCCGGTGGTGACGGTCGTGCGTCGACCTCGTGAGCCCGTCGTTCAGAGAAACGGACGGGGCGCGAGGATCCTGGAAGGAGCCGCCGTCGGACCGGGGGTTCGTGCCTAGAACTCGTGAAGCAGCGATCCCGTCGAGTCGAACGTTCTGGCTCGGCCGGGTCCACAGATCGACACTCCGCCAGCCCAGTAGACGAGCTCGACGTCATCGGTTGCACCAGCGTCGAGCTCGACGAACATCGCCTCCGAACCGACGAGGTCGTACGTCATACCCCAAGGCTCGATCATGAGTGTGAAGGGGGCGCCGTCGTCGGCCTGGAACCTGACCCGGATGCTGCGGCTGGTCATGTCGCAAACCAACCAGGCGCAGGGCAGATGTCAAGGCGTTGCCTCCGAGCCCGGTGACTCGTCCCGTGCAGGGCTGACGGGCCGGGTCGCCCCACCGGGCCACCGGGTGGGGGGGCGGGGGGGGGGGGGCCCAATGATTCCCGCCCCCGCCGCTACGCTGCCGCCGTGAGCGACATCAGCGACCCGAGCGGCGCCGGCCGCGGCGACCGTCGGCGGGCACGCCGGATGGTGGACGAGGCGTACGCGGAGGGTCGCATCACGGCAGCCGACCGGACCCTGCGCCTCGAGCAGATCGACGCCGCGTCCACCAAGGGCGACCTCGCGATGGTCCTGCGCGACCTTGAGAGCCGCCCGTCGACGACGACCTCACCGGACCTGGCCGCGCCGCCCTTCGGGATGCCGCCCCCGGTCACGGACCTGGACCCGGTCGCACCGCGCAACCGGCAGGCTCCCTCGACACCGTCGTCGCCGCCACCCGGGGCGGCCCCGCCGGCCGAGACGACCCCGCCCGCCTCGACCGGAGGTGGGCCGACCTGGGCGCCGCCCTCCTACGGCGGCTCGGTGTCGGGAAGCGCGTCCGGCCCGCGGGCCGGCGGCGGGTGGACGACGGAGCGCAAGATCGGCTGCGGCGTCATCGCGGTCATCGCGATCTTCCTCGTCCCGCTCGTCGTCGCGCTCGTCGTGTTCCTCGGGGTCGCCCGGTCCTTCGACGGCGGCTTCGACTCCGGCTCCTCCGACGACGTCGGGCTCGCGGACGACGGCTACACCGTGAAGGACGGCGTGACGGTGCCTGATGCCGCCACGTGGTGGGACCTGCAGGTCGCGGACCTCGACGACGACGCCGGGACGGCGACCGTCACGACGTACGACGTGCGCGACGGCGGCGGCGTCGCCACGGTCGTCGACGGCACGACCGCCCGTCAGTGGGTCTTCAGAGGGGTCGAGTGGGAGCCGCTGGGCGAGCCGACCAGGCTCGACCCGGCGACGTCGCCCGTCGACCTGGCCGACGTGGCTCCGACCGTGGTCCAGGACGTCGTGGAGGCCACGCTGCTCGAGGTGGGACCCGACGCGTCGCCGGACGTGCAGGTGCACGTCGTCACGAGCGGTGCCGACCCGAGACTGGTCGTCGACGTCACCGACGGCTCCACGACCACGCGCGGCGTCTTCACCCTCGACGGCACCCGGCTCGACTGACCACGGCCGCGGACACCGTGCCGTCGGGCGCGAGGGCAGCGGTCGCGTCAGACGACCTGCTCGAGCAGGCCGGTGTCGACGTCGTAGATGAAGCCGCCGACCTCGACGCTCTCGGGGATGAGCGGGTGCGACGTCACGCGATGCACGTCGGCGCGGATCTGGCGCTTCTGGTCCGAGATGGGCCCGATCGACATCCAGGTGGCGTCGGTGCCGGTGCTGTCGGAGACTCTCTGGTGGATCTGCTCCTCGGTGGAGGAGGCCATCGCGCAGCGCGTGTGCTCGACGACGAGCACGCGCTTCACCTGCAGCAGGTGCGAGCCGAGGACCAGAGCCACGAGTTCCTGGTCGTTGACGCGACCGCCGGGGTTGCGCAGGATCTTGGCGTCTCCGGGCTGGAGACCGATCATGCCGAGAGGGTCGATGCGCGAGTCCATGCACGTCACCATGGCGACGCCGGCACGTGCGATGCCGTCGAAGCCGGTGAGCGAGAAGGAGTCGGCGAAGGTCCGGTTGGCTGCGAGAAGGTCGTCGAAGTCCGTCACACCGGCATCCTACCGCCGGTGTTTCGTGCCCGCCTGTTAGGTGCCTCACGCAACAACCACAGCGCGAGGATCGCTGCGACCGCAGCGCACACGGCTGCCCCGACGAACACCGCGTGCAGCTGGGCGATCCCGGCGTCGCGCACCTCGTCGCGGTAGGCCCGGCACAGCTGGACGGCGCCCGAGCAGACCTCGGACGCCGGGGGGATCTTCTCCGAGGCCGCGTAGAAGGCGCGCAGGCCGACCGTCGTGAGTGCGGAGATGCCGATCAGCATGCCCACCATGCGCGCCACGATGAGCAGGGCGCTCGCGACCCCGTGCACCGCGTCGCCGGTGTGCTCGAGCAGCACCGCGTTCACCGGGGCGATCGCCAGGCCGAACCCGAGACCTGCCGCGACCAGGGAGAGGGTCTCCCACCCGCTCGCGAGCGACTGCGCGTCCCACGTGGCCATGTGCAGGAAGGCCAGCGCGCTCATGAGCATCGCCGCGGCGGTGATCCAGGCGGCGGGCACCCGACGCAGCAGCCAGCCACCCAGCACGGCCCCGACCGGCAGGGCCACGAGGAACCGGACGAGCACGAGCGCGGCGTCGAGCTGGGAGTCGCGGTAGACGGTGAGGCGTGCGAAGAACGGGATGTCGACGAGCGCCGCGATGAGGGAGGCGCCGATCACGAACGAGACCACCAGGGCACCCCAGGCGGGGCGGGCCGCCAGGGCTCCGCGCGGCACGAGCGGCGTGGCGGCGGTCCGCTGCCGGTAGGCGAAGCCCGCCGCGGCCACCGCGGCCACCGGCAGCAGCCAGGGAGCAGCGGGCGAGATCGCGCCGGACTCGGGCTCGGCCGAGGCGAAGGTGACGATGACGGCGGCGAGTGCCAGCGTGAGGAGACCCGCGCCCACCAGGTCGGTGCTGCGCGCGACCTCGCCCCAGGTGCGCCACTGCACGAGTGGACGTCGGGCCGTGGCCTGTCGCAGCAGCAGGAGCGCCGCGAGCGCGTAGGTGACCAGGGCGACCGGTGTCAGCCAGCGCGAGTCGCCGGTGACCGGCAGGAAGGCCAGGCCCGAGGTGACGCCGGTGACGAGCCGCTGGGGCTCCAGCATCACGAGCGACAGGCCGAGCAGGGAGAGGGCGAGGAGGCCGGCGCCGAGCAGGTCGGGCCGGCCACGGTCGGCTGCCGCGCCATCCTCCGAGGCCGGGGCCGCGTCGCGCAGTCGCAGCATCACCGCGGCGAGCAGCAGGCCGACGGCGGCGTTCAGCCAGAAGATGTCGCGCCACGACCCGAACGCCAGCACCACCGCGCCGTACAGCGGGCCGAGGACGCTGCCCAGCTCCTGCACGGCACCCACGACCCCCAGAGGAAGACCGCGCCGCTTCGGGGGCCACAGGTCGGCGACCAGGGCGAGGGTCGGGGGGATCAGCCCGCCGCCCCCGACACCCTGCAGCAGACGTCCCGCGACGATGGTCTCGAGGTCGTACGCCGCGGCGGTCACCAGCGACCCGACGGCGAAGACGACCAGCGACCCCAGCAGCACCGGCACCCGACCGCGCAGGTCGGAGATCCGTCCGATGAGCGGCAGCACCCCGACGTAGCCGAGCAGGAAGCCCGAGACGATCGGGGCCGCGCGCTGGAGCTCGTCGACGTCGAGGCCGCTCGCCGACATCATGTCGGGCAGCGCGAGCACGACGACGTAGGTGTCGGCCGCCGCGAACGCGATGGCCACCGCGGCGAGGCCGAGCAGGGTGCGTGAGGCCAGCCGCACGGTGCCGGTGTCGCCGGGCTCCGCCACGGGTCAGCGGCCGCCGGTCGCGGCAGGGGCCGTGATCTCGACCGGCTCGTCCGACGTGGCGAGCCTGACCGTGTAGGTGACCTTCGAGCCCTCGCCGTAGAACGGGCCGGTCATCTTCGCGTCACGCAGCTCGTCGTCGTCGGTCAGCCGGTACGTCACCGCGAACGTCCCCTGCCGCGACGCGGACGGGATGATGTCGGCCACCACCGAGCCGGGCAGCGTGCCGGTGACGGAGGTGAGCACGTCGCGGCCGTCGCGGGACTGGTCGCCCGACTTCAGGTCCTCGGTGGAGGCGAGGATGCTCGTGAGGCCGGAGTCGGGGTCGAGGAGGCCCGCCGGGTCGGGTGCCTTGAGCGACGCCGGGTCGATCGTGAGGTAGCCCGGGGTGAGACCCGTGTCGGCGTAGACGGTGCCGTCCACCGCGATCACCTTCGCGGTGAGTGTGGCACCGCCGGAGGAGACCTTCACGTCGCCCTCGAAGGCGGGGGAGTGGTTGCCCTTCCCCTTCGCGGAGAGCAGACCCGACACGCCGTCCGGAACCGACGACGTGGTCAGCGAGACGTCGACCGTCTCGGCATCGTCGATGGTCTTCTTGGCCGCGTCGAGCCGCTTCTGCACGGCAGCGGTGTCGGTGGAGCCGCCGTCGTCACCGCCGCCCGTGCAGCCGGCGAGCAGCACGGCGAGGACGAGCGCGACGGGCAGCAGGGCGGCCCGGAGCGGGGACGTGGACGCGGTTCGGGTGAGAGGGCGCACCCCGTCAGTCTCGCACGACCTGGAGTCCCGGCAGGTGTGCCGCGGGCGACGCGGCGGCCAGCACGGGCTGGGCCACGGGCACGCCGGACCCGTCACGGCGCGGGTCCACCGCCGGCAGGTCGACGGGCGATCCGCTGGTGGCGCATGCGAGCGGGAGGCCGTCGCCGACCCAGGCCAGGATCAGCCCGTCCTCGCCCTTGAGGAGACGCTGGCAGCGCACCCCTCCGGTCGCGCGCCCCTTCGCCGGGAAGGCCGAGAGGGGGGTGACCTTGGCTGCGCCCGTCTGGGTCCCGGGCAGGGCGTCGCCGGAGCCGGCGATGGTGAGGACGTGCGCGCCGTCGACGTCGCTGACGACGCCGAAGCCGACCACGCGTTGTCCGGGCGCGACCTTGACGCCCGCGACGCCACCGCCGCCGCGTCCCTGGGGTCGCACCAGCCCGGCGTCGAAGCGCAGGAGCTGCGCGTCGGACGTGACGAAGACCAGCTGCTCCTCGCCCGTCGCGAGCGGCGCGGCCCCGACCACGACGTCGCCGTCGGCGAGGCTGACGACCTCCCACGCGTCGCGGCTGAGCACGTGGTCGGGCTTGACGCGCTTGACGACGCCCGCGCGGGTGCCCAGGGCGATCCCCGGGCCGTCGTCGGACAGCGACATCAGGGTTACCGGCGCGGCAGGGGTGGACAGCAGCTCGCGGAGCGGGATCCCGCCCTGCACGTGCGGGGCCGACGCGGTCGGCGGCAGCGCGGGGATGTCGAGGACGTCGAGCCGGTGGACCACGCCGTCCTGCGTCACGAGGCCGACCTGCCCGCGCGCCGTCGTGGCGACCGCGGAGACGATCACGTCGTGCTTCGCGCGGTTCCCGACGTCGCCGAAGGGTGTCGCGTCGGTGGTGCGGGCCAGCAGCCCGGTCGCCGACAGCAGCACGAAGCACGGGTCGTCGGCGACCTCGAGCGACGCCGTGGCGGTGACGGTCTGGCCCGCGGACTCCAGGAGGACGGTGCGACGCGGCGTGCCGAAGCTCTGGGCGACCTCGGCGAGCTCGTCGGAGACGACGCCGCGCAGGACGGTGTCGTCGCCGAGGATCTCCTCGAGCTGCTCGATGGTGGCGCGCAGCTCGTCGGCCTCCTTCTCCAGCTCCAGGCGGGAGAAGCGGGTGAGGCTGCCGAGCGTCCGGTCGAGGATGAAGTCGGCCTGCGCCTCGCTGAGGTCGAACACGCCCATCAGGCGGGTACGGGCCTCACCGCGGTTGTCGCTGCTGCGGACGAGCTGGATGACCTCGTCGATGTCGACGATCGCCACGAGCAGGCCCTCGACGAGGTGCAGCCGGTCGGCCGCCTTCGCCCGGCGGAACTCGCTGCGCCGGCGCACGACCTGGAACCGGTGGCCGAGGTAGACCTCGAGCATCTGCTTGAGGCCCAGGGTGCGGGGCTGCCCGTCGACGAGGGCCACTGCGTTGATCGAGAACGAGGACTCCATCGGCGTCTGCTTGAAGAGCTGCTCGAGCAGCGCCTCGGGCACGATGCCGTTCTTCACCTCGATGACGAGGTGCAGGCCCTTGTGGCGGTCGGTCAGGTTCTTGATGTCGGAGATGCCCTGCAGCTTCTTGGCCTGCACGAGCTTCTTGATCGCTTCGACGACCTTCTCCGTGCCGACGTTGTAGGGCAGCTCGGTGACGACGATGCCCTTGCGGCGCGGCGTGATGTTCTCGATCCGGGTGGTCGCACGCATGCGGAACGAGCCGTTGCCGGTCGCGTAGGCGTCGCGGATGCCGTCGAGGCCGACGATCTTGCCGCCGGTGGGCAGATCGGGCCCGGGCACGAACCGCATCAGGTCGTCGAGGTCGGCGTCCGGGTGCTCGATCAGGTGGCGCAGGGCCTGCACGACCTCGACGAGGTTGTGCGGCGCGATGTTGGTGGCCATGCCGACGGCGATCCCGGACGCTCCGTTGACGAGCAGGTTCGGCAGCGACGCCGGCAGGACGCTCGGCTCGAGCTCGCGGCCGTCGTAGTTGGGGCGGAAGTCGACGGTGTCCTCGTCGATCGAGGCGGTCATCGCCTCCGCAGCGGCGTCCATGCGGCACTCGGTGTAACGCATCGCGGCCGGCGGGTCGTCCGGCGAGCCGAAGTTGCCGTGCCCGTCGACGAGGGGCAACCGCATCGACCACGACTGCACGAGCCGCACGAGGGCGTCGTAGATCGCGCCGTCGCCGTGCGGGTGGAGCCGACCCATGACCTCACCGACGACGCGGGCGCTCTTGACGTGGCCGCGGTCGCTGCGCAGGCCCATGTCGTCCATCGTGAAGAGCGTGCGGCGCTGCACGGGCTTGAGGCCGTCGCGCGCGTCGGGGATGGCCCGCGAGTAGATCACCGAGTACGCGTACTCGATGTAGCTGGCATTCATCTCGTCCGTGATGTCGGTGTCGATGATGTGCTCGTCGAACTCCTCAGGGGGGCTCGGGGTGCTGCTGCGGGCCATGGATCCTCTCTTGGCTCACGGGGGTCGCCGACGGTGGGCGGCTGGGCGTGACCTCCTGATTCTCCCGGTCGCCGCGTCGCGGGCGCAGGCGCCACGCCGCCAGGGTGCCCGTGGCCCCGCCCACGCCGCTCCCTCGCCACCGGGCGTCCGCGAGGGCGGTAGGTTGGGGCCGTGACGTCCGAGGCCCCGAATCCGCCCGCCGAGCGCGCCCGGGTGTGGGAGGCGGACGTGCTCCTTAAGGACGGTCGGGTCGCGCAGCTGCGGCCGATCACGCCCGAGGACACCGACGCGTTCGTCGCCTTCTACTCCCGGGTCTCCGACGAGTCCAAGTACTACCGCTTCTTCGCGCCGTACCCGACGCTGTCCGCGCGCGACGTCGAGCGGTTCACCCACGTCGACCTCGACCGTCGCGTCGCGTTCGTGCTCACGCTGCACGACGACATCATCGGGGTCGGACGCTACGACGCCACCAGCGACGACGAGGCCGAGGTCGCGTTCCTGGTCGAGGACGCGCACCAGGGCCGCGGGGTCGGGCAGCTGCTCCTCGAGCACCTCGCCCAGGCAGGCCGCGAGCGCGGCATCAAGCGGTTCACGGCCGACGTGCTGCCGAGCAACAACCGCATGCTGCAGGTCTTCCGCGAGATGGGCTACTCCGTCGAGGGCGTCGTCGAGGACGGCGTGCAGCAGCTCTCGTTCCGCATCGACCCCACCGACTCCGCCGTGGGCGTGATGCGCTCGCGCGAGCAGCGCGCCGAGGCGGCCTCGATCGAGCGCATCTTCGCCGCGCGCAGCATCGCCGTGGTCGGCGCGAGCCGCCGCCAGCGCTCGATCGGCCAGACCATCGTGCGCAACCTCGTGCTGGGGGACTACCAGGGCAGCGTGTACGCCGTGAACAGCCAGGCCGAGGCCGTGTCGGGGCTGCCGGCGTTCAAGAGCGTCAAGGACATCCCGCACGAGGTCGACCTCGCGATCGTGGCCGTGCCGGCCGAGTCGGTCAACGACGTCGTGCTCGACTGCGCCGCCAAGGGCGTGCACGGGCTCGTCGTCATCTCGGCCGGCTTCGCCGAGGAGGGCCCGGAGGGCCGCCAGCGCCAGCGCACCCTGCTCGACCTGTCCCGCTCCTACGGCCTGCGCCTCGTCGGCCCCAACTGCCTCGGCGTCATCAACACCGCGCCGGCGGTCCAGCTGAACGCCTCGCTCTCCACCGCCATGCCCCCACAGGGTCGCGTCGGCTTCTTCTGCCAGTCCGGTGCGCTGGGCACGGCGATCCTGGAGTCGGTGTCGCGCCGCGGCCTCGGTCTCTCGACCTTCGTCTCCGCCGGCAACCGCGCCGACGTCTCCGGCAACGACCTCCTCCAGTACTGGCAGGAGGACGACGACACCGAGGTCGTGCTGCTCTACCTCGAGTCCATCGGCAACCCGCGCAAGTTCTCGCGCATCGCGCGCCGCGTCTCGGAGTCCAAGCCGGTCGTCGCCGTGAAGTCGGGTCGCTCGACGCAGGGCGTCCCGGTCGGCCACGCCGTCAAGCGCAGCACCGCGCCGCAGGCGGCCGTCGACGCCATGTTCCGCCAAGCGGGCGTCGTGCAGGTCGACACGCTCGAGGAGATGTTCGACGTCGGGCAGCTCGTCGCGCACCAGCCGCTGCCGCGTGGCAACCGGATCTGCGTCGTCGGCAACTCCGACGCCATGGGGCTGCTGGTCGCCGACGCGGCCACCGCCACCGGCCTGCAGGTCGCCGACTCCGTGCCGCTCGGTGCCGACGCCGGCGCGGACGACTTCGAGGTCGCGATCGAGACGGCGCTCGCGTCCGACGACATCGACGCGCTCATGGTGGTCTACATCCCGCCGCTCAACACCTCCGGCGAGGAGGTCGCGAACGTGCTGGCGTCGATCGGGGAGCAGTCCGACAAGCCGATCGTGTCGACGTTCCTCGGCACCGAGGGCATCCCCGAGCTGCTGCGCGTCCCCGACGTGCAGGGCGGCTCGGCCGGACGCGGCTCGGTCCCGTCGTACCCGGCCCCGGAGTCGGCGGTCCGCGCCCTGGCCCGCGTGGTCACGTACGCCGAGTGGGCCGCCCGTGACCACGGCGAGTTCCGGGCGCACACCGACATCCGCACGGGCGACGCCCGTGCGCTCGTGCGCGACGTCCTCTCGCACGCACCGCGGGGCGCGATCCTGTCGACGGAGCAGGTGCACGCGCTGCTCGCCTGCTACGGCATCGACCTCTGGACGTGGATCAACGTGCACGACCCGGAGGAGGCCATCGCCGCGGCCGAGCAGCTGGGCTGGGACGTCGTCCTCAAGGCCGGCAGCGAGCACCTGCGGGCGCGCCCCGACCTCGCGCACGTCTGGCGCAACATCCAGGACCGCCAGGACATGACCGAGGCGTGGGACCAGCTGACCTCCTGGCCCGGCATGCGCGCCGACACGCGGTTCTTCGTGCAGCGGTCGGCGCCCGCGGGCATCCCGCTGTCGTTCACGGTCACCGAGGACGCCCTCTTCGGCCCGCTCGTGTCGTTCGGCCTGGCCGGCGCGTCGAGCGAGCTGCTCGGCGACCGCGCCTACGGCATCCCGCCGCTCACCGACGTCGACGCGGAGTCGATGATCCAGGACCTGCGGTCGGCACCCCTGCTGTACGGGTACCGCGGGTCGGAGCCGGTCGACACCGCCGCCATCCAGGACGTCATCCTGCGCCTGGCGGCCCTTAAGGACGACCTCCCCGAGGTGGCCGAGCTCGACCTCGAGCCGGTGCTGGTCCACGAGGGCGGGCTCACGGCACTCAGCGCGCGCGCCAAGATCGTGCCCGCCACCGACCGGCGCGAGGAGCGGTACGTGCGGCGACTCAGCACCCCCAGCAGGGATACGCTGGCCTGATGCGACGCGAGCGCCCCGCCGGCCCGAGCTCGGACGTCTTCACCGAGATCGCCCGCAGCGGCTACTACCCCGACATCGTCACCGCCGGTCTCCGTGACGCCCTCGCCGACGAGGACGTCCTCGCGCACGTCGTGCACCACGAGCCGACGTTCGAGCGCGACGAGATCCGCCGTCACATGACCGTCCTCGTGATGACGCCGTCGCGTGTCGTCCTCGTGCACACCGACGAGCACCCGCCGGACGACCTGCTCCCGAAGCCCTACACGTCGACCACGAGCGAGGCGGTGTCGATCCACCGCATCCGGTCGGTCGTCGTCACCCGCATGGTCGCGACGTCGGGCAAGCTCGAGGAGGCCGTGGTCACGATCGGGTGGGGCGCGGTGTCGCACCTCGACCTCGAGCCCGCGCAGTGCAGCGACCCCGACTGCGACGCCGACCACGGCTACACCGGCAACCTGACGGGCGACGACTTCTCGCTGCGGCTCAGCTCCGCGGCCGACGGTGGCGCCGCGGTGGAGCGTCTGCTCGAGTTCGCGCGGCGGCTCTCGGCCGCCACGAGCGGCACCGCATGAGTCGACCCGGACCTGCGGGCCGCCACGGCCTGCACGAGGTCATGACGTCCGCAGCGGCCGTCGTCGCCGGACCCGACCTCGGCTTCCACGACACGCTCGGCCTTCCCGACGCACGTCGCTACGTCGTGCTCCTCGTCGACGGGATGGGGGAGCAGCTGCTGCGCGAGCACGCGCACCTCGCGCCGTTCCTGTCGTCCCTGCCCTCGGTCCCCGACGTCGTCTGCGGCGTGCCGTCGACGACCGTCACGAGCCTCACGTCGCTCGGCACCGGGTTGCGCGCGGGCGCGCACGGCGTCGTCGGCTACACCTCGCGGGTGCCCGAGACCGGCCGCCGGTTCAACGCCCTCGCCTGGGACCAGCCGGTCGACGCCCTCCAGTGGCAGCGCCACCCCACCGTCCTGCAGCGTCTCCACGAGGCGGGACTGAATGCCGCCAGTGTCAACGAGTCGCGCTTCGAGGGCTCGGGGCTCACGCTCTGCAGCCAGCGTGGCGCGCCGTTCCACGGCGTCGGCTCGGTGTGGGAGCGCCTCGACGTCGTCGCAGACGTCGCCGAGGACGCTGACCGCTCGTTGGTCTACGCCTACGAGTCGCGACTCGACCACGCGGGCCACGCGCACGGCTCGACGTCGCAGGAGTGGCGCGACGTGCTGGTCACGGTCGACCGCGAGACGGCGCAGCTGCGCGACCTCCTGCCCGACGACACCGTGCTGCTCGTGACCGCCGACCACGGCATGGTCGACCTCCCGGCCGAGGGTCGGTTCGACGTCGCCGACCGTCCCGACCTGCTCGACGGGGTCGACCTCCTCGCCGGGGAGGCGCGGTTCCGGCACCTGTACACGGCCCGTCAGGAGCGCGAGGCCGTCGCCGAGCGCTGGCGGGCGGCCTGCGGCGACCGGGCGGTGGTGCGGACCCGCGACGAGCTCGACGACTGGTTCGGCCCCCTGGCTCCGCAGGTCGCCGGACGGGTCGGCGACGTCGTCGTCGCGTCGCTCGGCGACTTCGGCGTCTTCAGCACCGACGACTTCCCGCTCGAGATGCGCATGAAGGGCTTCCACGGGTCGGTCACGGAGGCCGAGCTGCGGATCCCCGTGCTGCTCGCGACCTGACCCGGCTGGGAGGATGAGCCCGTGGCCGACCTGATCTTCTACTCCGGCACGATGGACTGCGGCAAGAGCACCCTCGCCCTGCAGCTCGACCACAACCACCGCGCACGCGGTCGGGTCGGACGCGTCTTCGCCTCGCACGACCGCGCCGGCGAGGCGACGCTCTCCAGCCGCCTCGGCCTGTCGGTGCCTGCCACCGAGGTCGAGGAGCACCTGCACTTCTGGGAGCACGTCGTCGACGAGCTGACCCGCGGCGGACGCATCGACTACCTGGTGTGCGACGAGGCGCAGTTCTACACGCCTGAGCAGGTCGAGCAGCTCGCCAAGATCGCCGACGAGCTCGACATCGACGTGTTCTGCTTCGGCATCCTCACCGACTTCCGCACGCGGCTCTTCCCTGGCGCCGCCCGACTGGTCGAGCTCGCCGACCGGGTCCTGCCGCTGCAGGTCGAGGCGCTGTGCTGGTGTGGGGAGCGCGCCACGCACAACGCCCGCACGGAGGACGGCGTGATGGTCACCGAGGGCGAGGTCATCGTCGTCGGCGACGTCGACGACCCGGACCGGCCGACCCCGTCGGTCGGCTACGAGGTGCTGTGCCGACGTCACCACCGCCGGCGCATGACCGCGGCGACGGCGAAGGCCGCGGCGCTCTCGCCCGACGTCCTGCCGTTCCCCTGAGGGACGGGCGGCTACTCCGGGCGGCCGCCGAACATGATCTCGTCCCAGCTCGGCACCCGCCGACGCTCAGGACGCTTCTTGCCCCGCGGGGCGACGGTGTCGGGGACGGCCACGTGCTCCTCGACGTCGTCCTCGGCCTGCGCGACCTCCGGCTCGGACGCCTCGGACGCGGGCTCGTCACGTCGCGGGGTCTCGTCACGACGCTGGGCAGGGCGCGCGGGCTCCGGCGTCGGCTCGTCGGTGAGGGAGAGCTGCTCCATGGCCCGACGGTCGCGGGCCTCCTTGAGCGAGTGCACGAGGGCGTGGGGTGCCTCGTCGGGCAGGTGCACGAGCAGCTGCTCCTCCGGCTCTGCCTCGGGGGTGGTCGGCTCCTCGACCCGCTCCTCGTCGGCACGCAGCGCGTCGGCGATGGCCATGTCGGTCGCCTCCGGTGCGGCGACGTCGCCCACGAGGAGGCGGGCGGCCTCGTCGTCGGGCAGGACGTAACGGCTCTTGGCGTCGAAGCAGAAGCGGGCCGGCTCGAGCGCGTCGGGCGCGAAGACCTGCACGGTCCAGCGACCGTCCTCGCGTCGCCACGCGTCCCACGCGGCCTCCTCGGGCACGCCGCCCTGGGCCGCGACGCTCTCGTCGACGGCCGTGCCGAGCAGCACGCCCGGTCCGGCGGCGTGGCGGCGACGGATCGTCGTGGTGCGGGCCTGCTCGGCCATGTAGGCGCGCTCGGCGAGCACCGGGGTCGCGAAGCCCTCGATCTGCTCGGTGGGCACGCCGGCGGACTCGGCGACCTGGTCGGGGGACTCGCCGCGACGGATCCGGGTCTGGATCTCGCGCGGGGTGAGGCTGCTCTCCATCGTGATCTCCATCTGGCCGTGGGCACGGCCCCGGGCACGGGGGGAGGCCTCGACGAGGGCGGCGAGCCGCCGGTCGACGGGGACGCGGAACAGCTCCGGTCGACCGGGCTCGCGCAGGACGAGGTACCGTCCGTCGTCGCTGAGCCGATCGGGGCCGAGTTCGCGCATCGAGCGTCCTCCCACTGGTTGCACCGCCATCGTAGGCGGCCGTCGGGGCCCTGCTGCGGCGACACGCTCGCCCGCCGCCAGGGCGACGTCCTAGGCTCTCGGTGTGCCCGAGGTGTGGATCGTGACGCTCGACCTGGTCGGGATCGCGGTGTTCGCGTGCACGGGCGCGATCGTCGCCGTGCGCAAGGAGCTCGACGTCTTCGGCGCCGCGGTGCTGGGACTCGTGACGGGCCTCGGCGGCGGGGTGCTGCGCGACGTGCTCATCGGCGCGGTGCCCCCGGCGGCCCTGCTGGACTGGCGCTACCTGCTCGTGCCGGCCGTCGCGTCGGTGGTGGTCTTCGTCTTCCACCCGACGTTCGGACGCCGCGAGTCGCAGATCACCGTGCTCGACGCGGTGGGAGCGGCGGTGTTCTGCGTAGCCGGCGGGGTCAAGGCCGCGGAGTACGGGCTCGGGGTCCTGCCCGCGGCCCTGCTGGGCATGGTCACCGCGATCGGCGGCGGCATCGTGCGCGACGTGCTCGCCGGCCGGGTGCCGGTGATCTTCCGCGAGGAGCTGTACGCGACCCCGGCGTTCGCGGGTGCGCTGCTCGCCGTCCTCGCGCACGGAGCCGGACTCGGCTGGTGGGCGTACGTCGGCGCCGGGGCGCTCTGCGTCGGCTGGCGCCTCCTGGCCCTCTGGCGGGGCTGGCGAGCACCCCTGCCGCCGGGCCTGCAGCAGGGCTGAGAGGTCAGGAGCGGGGCAGCACGCGGTCGAACGCGGGGTCGTGGTTGCCGAAGCGGTGCGCCGTGATCGTGACGGCCTGCTCGCGCACGAACGGCAGCAGCTCCACCCGCCCGGACCACGTGACCTCGTCGGCGTGCACGGCGACGTCGGGGTCGCCCTCGACGGCCTCCGCGAGCGGTCGGGCGAGGGACGGGTCGAGCAGGCGCACCACGCCCGGCCTCTCGCCGGCCATCCGACGCAGCCAGGCCTGCGCGTCCTCGACGACGTGGTCGTCGGCGAGGCCGTCGGGCAGCGGCACGGGGGAGGAGACCGTGACGGTCGCGCCCGAGCGTCGGGCGGCGAGCAGCACGCGGGCAGCCAGGACGAGGTCGTCGCCCAGCCGCACGTGGACGCTGCCGGGGCGGTACCGGAACACGTTGCGCTCCACACCCAGACCGGTGACGTCCTTCTCGCGGCCGAACTCCCGCTGCCAGGCCACCTCGTCGGAGCCAGCCGCGGCACGCAGCTGGGCCAGCGGGTCCTGGAGCACGTGCGGCGCGACCGCGTCGAGGAGCGCACCGACCTCGGGCGCGAGCGTCACGTCGTCGGGCACGTGGCGCAGGGGGCGACGGTGCCAGGTGCCGAGGTGGCAGAGGTAGTTGGGCCCGCCGGCCTTGCTCGTCGCGCCGACCTTCGACCGCTTCCAGCCGCCGAACGGCTGACGCTGCACGATCGCGCCGGTGATGCCGCGGTTCACGTACAGGTTCCCGGCCTCCACGGTCTCGAGCCAGCGGTTGACCTCGTCGGGGTCGAGGGAGTGGATGCCCGCGGTGAGGCCGAAGTCGGTGGCGTTCTGCCAGGAGATCGCCTCGTCGAGGTCGGCGGCGTGCATGAGCCCGAGCACCGGGCCGAAGTACTCGGTGCGGTGGTAGGTGCTGCCCGGCTGGACGCCGACCTTGACGCCGGGCGACCAGAGCCGTCCGGTCTCGTCGAGACGACGAGGCTGGACGAGCCACTCCTCGCCCTCGCCGAGCACGGTGAGCGCGTCGAGCAGCTTGCCCGACGGCGCCTCGACGACGGGTCCGACCGAGACGTCGGGGTCGTCCGGCCAGCCCACCTTCAACGACGTGACCGCGTCGACGAGCTGGCGACGGAACCGCTCGGACGTGGCGACGGAGCCCACCAGGATGCCGAGGCTGGCGGCGGAGCACTTCTGCCCGGCGTGCCCGAAGGCGCTCTTCACGAGGTCGGCGACCGCGAGGTCGAGGTCGGCGCTGGGCGTCACGACGAGCGCGTTCTTCCCGCTCGTCTCGGCCATGAGCGGCAGGTCGGGCCGCCAGGACCGGAACAGGGCGGCCGTCTCCCACGAGCCGGTGAGGATGACCCGGTCGACCGACCGGTGGGACACCAGCGCCTTGCTGAGCTCGCCCTCCTCCAGCGTGACGTAGCGCAGCACGTCGCGCGGCACGCCTCCCTGCCAGAGCGCCTCGACCATCACGGCCGCGCAGCGGGGGCTCTGCGGCGCGGGCTTGATGACGACGGCGCTGCCGGCGGCGAGCGCCGAGACGACCGAGCCGCAGGGGATGGCGACCGGGAAGTTCCACGGCGGCGTCACGACGGTGAGGGCGACCGGCTCGAACCGTGCCCCGTCGACCACCTCGAGCCGACGCGCCGACTCGGCGTAGTAGTGGGCGAAGTCGATCGCCTCGCTCACCTCGACGTCGGCCTCGGCGATCGTCTTGCCGGTCTCCGCGGCCATGACGGCGACCAGGTCGCCGCGTCGGGTCTCGAGCGCCGCTGCCGCCTGGTGCAGGATCCAGGCGCGCACCTCGGCGCCCCGAGCAGCCCAGTCGCGCCCGGCCTCGCGGGCACCGACCACGAGGGTCTCGAGCGAGGCCGGACCGTGCACCCGGTTGGTCTCGATGGTCGACAGCCCGACCTGCGTGTACGTGGAGCGCGAGAGCGCCTGGCGTCCCCACACGCGGTTGCCCGCGGTGGACGGGTCGGTGTCGGGGGTGTTGGAGAAGCCGTCGGTGTGCGCGTGCACGTGGTGGTCGGTCGCGTCGGTACGGCGGTCCTGCACGCGGTGCGGCGGGGGCACGACGTCGTCGAGGGCCTTGACGGAGTCGAGGAACCGGCTCGCCTCCCGCTCGAAGGCCTCGGGGTCGTCGGCGAGGTCGAAGGCGGCCGACATGAAGTTCTCGGGGCTGGCGTTCTCCTCGAGCCTGCGCACCAGGTAGGAGATCGCGACGTCGAACTCGTCGGGGTGCACGACGGGCGTGTACAGCAGCAGCGCACCGACGTCGTCGCGGACCGCGGCGACCGGGCCGGCGTCCATGCCGAGCAGCATCTCGACGTCGACCGCGTCGCGCACGCCGCGGTCGCCGGCCAGCAGCCAGGCGTACGCGACGTCGAACAGGTTCTGGCCGGCGACGCCGATGCGGACCGCGTCGACCCGCTCGGGCGTCAGCGCCCAGCGCAGCACCCGCTTGTAGTGGGTGTCGGTCTCCTGCTTGGTGCCCCAGGTGGCCAACGGCCAGCCGTGGACGGCCGCGTCGACGCGCTCCATGGCGAGGTTGGCGCCCTTGACGACGCGGACCTTGATGGCGGCGCCACCGGCCTCGCGTCGGGCCCGGGCCCAGCCCTGCAGGCGCTGCATCGCGGAGAGCGCGTCGGGCAGGTAGGCCTGCAGCACGATCCCCGCCTCCAGCTGCGGGTGCGCCTCCAGCACCCGGGTGAACACGGCCACGGTGAGGTCGAGGTCGCGGTACTCCTCCATGTCGAGGTTGATGAACGAGCCACGCTCGGCGGCCACCTCGTACAACGGCTCCAGCCGCTCGACGACCCGGTCGACGGTCTCGTCGAAGGCCCACATCGACAGCTGGCTGGCCACCGCCGAGACCTTGACCGACACGTAGTCGACGTCGTCGCGGCGCAGCAGCTCGAGGGTGCGGTCGCGGCGGCGTACCGCCTCCGCCTCGCCCAGCACGGCCTCGCCGAGCAGGTTGAGGTTGAGCCGGTCGTCGCGTCGGCGCAGCGTGGCGATGGTGCGTCCGAGCTTCTCGGGACGTGCGTCGACCACCAGGTGGCCGACCATGCGGCGCAGCGTGGCCCGCGCCGTCCTGACCACCAGGCCCGGCATGACCACCGACACGACGGCGCCGAGGCGCAGCAGGAACCGCTGGGTCCAGGGCAGGAACGTCGGCAGCGAACGCGCCAGGTCGCGCAGGTTGCGGGCCGCGACGTCGACGTCCTCCGGGCGGACGACGCGGTCGACGAAGCCGATCGTGAAGTCCAGACCGGCCGGGTCCTTCAGCAGCGTCGCCAGGCGACGAGCGGCAGGGTCGCTGCGCCGCCGACCGGCGGTGGAGACCCACCGTCGCACGAGCGCGACGGCTCGCTCGTCCAGCGGGGCGTCGTCGAGCAGGGCGTCGGGGGGTGGTGCGGCGGAGGTGCTCATCTCCCGGGACAGCCTAGTCCGCGACGGCACCGGGCACGAGGGCGCGGTCGGGTCGGGGCGGTGGTCGGAACCACCAGGCGACGACCGCCGCCGCGAGCCCCGCCACGAGGGGCACGGCGAACCCCGCGGAGGCACCGAACCGGTCCACGACGGCGCCCGCGACGGCGGCCCCGGGAGCGACCCCGACGGCGAGACCGGTGCTCGTCCAGGTGAGCGCCTCGGTGAGCCGGGCGGGCGGGACGTACTCCTCGACGACGCTCGTCGCGGCGATCATCGTCGGGGAGATCATCACGCCCGCCAGGAAGAGCCCGGCCGTGAGCCACGCGGTGGTGGGCGCGAGGAGCAGCGGCGCGAACAGCAGGCCCAGGACGAGGACCGTCCACCGCAGCCGCACGACGGCGTCGGCGGGCGCGGGCAGCGCCCCGACGACGACGCCGGCGAGCAGGCTCCCGGCCGCCCAGACGGCCAG
>NZ_JAMXRU010000021.1 GCF_024124745.1 Aeromicrobium sp. CnD17-E | reverse complement strand
CGACGAGACCTCCACGGTGGCGAGCCGACCGCGCTGCACGAGGGCGTCGAGCGCCCGGCCGCCACGGCCGGTGACGGTCATCGACGGCCGGTACCGCGCGGCGGTGCGCAGGGGGACGATCCGATCGAGCGCGCCGGCGTCCTCGACCTCGCGGACGTGACGGTCCGAGCAGTTCTGCACGCCCTCGACGACGGAGCAGCCGTCGGCCGCGCCCACGTCGGCCTGCAGGAGCACCGTGGCCGGCGCCGCCCATCCTCGGGGCAGGAGCGGGAGACGGAGGGGTCGCGCGAGGCCCACCGCGTCCGGGATCCCCACCTCCTGGAGGGCGAGGGGGCGCTCGGCGCTCGTGGCTCCGCTGATCCGCAGCCGAGAGACCCGGCCGACCTCCACGAGGACGGCACGACCGTCGCGGAGCACGACGTCGCGCGGTCCGTCCTGCGTCGTCACCCGCACCCGGCGCTCCTCGCCGTCGCGGCCGGCCGCGGTGATCGGCACGATGCCGAGGTCGACCTCGCGGCCGAGGTCGAGGTCGATCCAGGCCTTCCGGTCGAACCGGCCGGGATCCGCGGTCCACGCCGTCGTCGGGTCGCGGTCGAACGCCGCCCACGGGCTCGCCGACGGGTCGGTCCACGGCGAGGCCCCGGCGTCGGACCGCGACGACGACGCCGTGAGCGCCTTGGCACCGCGCAGCACCGGCACCGTCGACCACGGCTCGACGGCGTCCTGGGAGTACCGGTGGACGGGCCGGTCGGCCCGCCACGGCTCCTGCCGGGTCAGCGAGGCCGACCGGTTGTCGCGGACGGCCGCGAAGTCGGCCTCGCGGCGCCGGTTGCCGTCGGTCAGCACGACCGGTGCGTCGTCGAGCTCGTCGCCGGCCACGTCCTGCGCCATCACCGTCGTCGGCGGAGCGGCCCCGCGCTGCTCCAGACGCAGCAGCGACCGCGCGTCGCCGACCAGCACGCCCGTCCGCGACGTCGGCGTGGCGGTGCGCGACGGGTCGACACCGTCGAGCACGAAGACCTCGACGGCCTGTCGCGGGGCCTGCAGCCCGGCGTCGACGAACGGTCCCGCCCCGTCGGCGCCGTCGAGCCGGGGTCCGCCGCCGATGACCGGGCCGAAGCCCGCGGCGCGTCGCACACCCGGCGTGCTGAGCAGCGTCGACCGCACGGTCTCCGGCGACAGCACGTCGCCGGAGCGGGAGACGTCGAACCGGACCACGAACGTGCGCACACCGGCGCGTCGCAAGGTCGCCGCGAGACCGGCATCGCCGCGACCGGACTCGAGCGCCGCAGAGACCGCGTCCATCCACTCGATCGTGCCGCCCGGCGTGAGCGGGATGACGTTACGGACCGCCCACGGCGAGCGGGCCAGCGGCTGCAGCGGCTCGTCGTTCGTGCGACCCCACGCGTACTCGCCGAACGTCGTCGCCGGCAGCAGCAGGGCCCGTCCGGGTGCGTTGTCGGCGAGCCAGTCGGCGGTCTGGGTCCAGTACTGCGGCACGTCGACGTAGCTGCCGCGCGGGGCGACGTGCCCGGTCCACGCCGGCGCCGTCGCGCCGGCGAGCGCCGCGCAGGCCAGCACGGCCACACCGACGGCGTTCGTGCGTCGCACCGCGCCCGACCCGCGCGCCAGGAGGACGCCCAGCAGGTGCGCGAGTCCCAGCACGAGCGGCAGCCGCACCAGCACGTCGAACTTGTGGGTGTTGCGCACGGGCGACAGCACGCCGTCGAGCAGGGCCTGGACGTCGGTCGCCCCGAGGCCCCGCGTCGCGCCCACGTGGCCCGCGGTGACCGCGACGAGCCCCAGCACCAGCCCGGTGACCAGGTAGCGACGGTGCGGCACGTCGCGCCGCGCGAGTCCCACGAGACCGAGCGCCAGCACGAGCACGCCGTTCAGGATGAGCAGCCGGTCGGTCACGAGGAGGCGTCCGGCGTCGGACCAGAGGTCGACGTAGGGCACCCAGTTGGTCGTGCCGCGCAGCGCGTCGAGCACGGTCGCCGCGAACGTCGTGGTCGGTGCGGACTCGATGTAGTCGAGGAACGGCGGGCTGTAGCGGCCCAGCAGCAGGAGCGGCAGGATCCACCAGCAGGTCACGGCCAGCACGAGCGGCGGCCACCACAGCAGCAGGGCGCGACGTCGCGGCCCGCTCGCCCCGACGAGCAGGAACCAGCCGGCGAGCGGGACGACCGCGAAGGTGGCGACCGCGTTGACGCCACCGACCGCGCCCACGGCGAGCGCGCTGAGCGCCGCGTACCGGCGCGGGTCGCCACGCCGGGCGCCGAGGACGAGCGGGAGGATCACCCACGGGGCCACCGCCGACGGCCACACCTCGATGGACGACGGCCCCAGCACCGACAGCATGCGCGGCGACAGCGCGAAGGCGAGCGCCGCGACGATCCGCGAGGCGTCCGAGCCGATGCCGAGGGCCTCGGCCAGCTTCACCACCCCGACGAACGCGACGACCAGCACCACGGCCCACCACGCACGCTGGACGACCCACGGGGGCAGCTGCGCGAGGTCACCCAGCCCGAAGAACGGGCCCATCGGGAACAGGTACCCGTACGCCTGGTTCTGCACCTGGCCGAACGCGCCCGACGGGTCCCAGAGCGTCAGGGCCCGGCCCAGGAACCCCCACGGGTCGACCGTGAGGTCGAGCTTGGTGTCGGTGACGACCCGACCCGGGGCCTGGGCGAACGCGAGCGCCACGAGCACCGCGGACCACGCGACCAGGCGCGTGCGTCGGCGACCGTCCCCCCTCAGCGTCTGCGCAGCACGATCGCGAGGTTCCACGTCACCACCTCACGCACGACGGGCACGCGCAGCACCCACCACGCCCAGCGCGGCAGGTAGCGCGGCACGAGCGCGAGCACCTCCACGTCGGGGCGCGACCGTGCCCAGCGCAGGCCGGCCGCGGCCGTGACCGCGAACAACGACGTGCCGAACACGTTCTTCGGAGGGTGCCCCTCGCGCCGGGCGTAGCGTCGGGCGGCGCGGTGGCCACCGAGGTAGTGCCAGGGAGCCGTCTCGTGACCGCCCCACGGTCCCCACCAGAGGGTGTAGGAGCAGAAGACCAGGCCGCCGGGCCGGGTCACGCGGACCATCTCGTCGGCCATCAGCCACGGGTCCGGGACGTGCTCGAGGACGTTCGAGGAGTACGTGACGTCGAAGCTGCCGTCGGCGAACGGGAGCTGCATGCCGCTGCCGAGCACGGTGCCCGGCTCGGGGGACCCGAGACCGGACAGCTCGCCGAGGTCGGCGTCGAGCGGGGTGTACCGGGCGCCCGCCCCACGGAAGGCACGCGCGAAGTAGCCCGGTCCGCCGCCGACGTCGAGCACCCACGCGCCGTCGAGATCGGCGAAGTGCTGGACGTGCGCGACCGAGTCGGCCGCCAGCGCACCGTAGAAGCGGTCCGGGTCGGTCTGCTCCACCTGGAACGCCCGGAAGAGCCGCCAGGAGCGGCGCAGCGTGGGACGGAACGGCGCAGGCACCAGGGCACGATACCCCCCACGGAGGTCCAGTCCTGACGTAGACTGCGATCACCGTGTTGAGGGACACGGACGGCGCCCCGGCGTCGAGGGAGCGTCGGCCGCGGCCGGCACGAGGAGGGACCGGCTAACCACGCCGGGGCACACGTGCACATTCTTTTCTGCAACTGGCGCGACACGCGCAACCCCGAGGGCGGCGGCTCCGAGCACTACGTCGAGACCATGGCGCGCGGCCTCGTCGAGCGCGGCCACCAGGTCACGATCGCCTGCGCACGCCACGACGGTGCACCTGACGACGAGGTCGTCGACGGCGTCCGCTTCGTGCGGCGCGGCAGCAAGCTCGACATCTACGTCCTCACGTTCCTGCGCCTGCTGACCCGCCGCTACGGGCGCGTCGACCTCGTCGTCGACGTGCAGAACGGTCTGCCGTTCTTCACCCGCTGGGCCACCCGCGCCCGTGTCGTGGTGCTGGTGCACCACGTGCACCGTGAGCAGTGGCCCGTCGTCTACCCGGGCCTGGTCGGCCGCGTCGGCTGGTGGATCGAGAGCCGCCTCGCCCCGCGCCTGTACCGCCGCAGCCGCTACGTGACCGTCTCCGCCGCCAGCAAGGCCGAGCTGGTCGAGCTCGGCGTCGACCGCGACCGCATCCGCATCGTCCACAACGGCAACGACCCGGCGCCGCGCGCCGACGTCGAGCGCTTCGACGTGCCGCGCCTCGTGGTGCTCGGACGCCTGGTGCCCCACAAGCAGGTCGAGCACGCGATCGACGCCCTCGTGGCCGTGCGACGCACCCACCCGGGCGCCGTGCTCGACGTCGTCGGGTCGGGCTGGTGGGACGAGCAGCTGCACGACTACGCGCGCGAGGCCGGCGTGTCCGACGCGGTCGTCTTCCACGGCCACGTCGACGACACCACCAAGCACGCGCTGCTCGCGCAGGCCTGGGTCATGCTGCTGCCCTCGCTGAAGGAGGGCTGGGGCATCGTCGTCGGCGAGGCCGGTGCGCACGGCACGCCGACGGTCGCCTACGCCTCGGCGGGCGGCACGACCGAGTCCATCGACCACAAGGACTCCGGCCTGCTGGTCGAGGACCGTGACGAGCTCGTGCAGGCGACGTGCGACCTGGTGACCGACCACGAGTGGCGCGCGTTCCTCGGCGAGGGCGCTCGCACGAAGGCGGCCACGTTCACGTGGGGCGCCTCGCAGGCCGCCTTCGCGGCGGCGCTGGAGGACTGAGAGCGGCGACGCAGCACACACGACGAGGGGCCCGGTCCGAAGACCGGGCCCCTCGTCGTTGCTGTGCTGGATGCGTCAGTTGCCGTAGCTGACCGTGCTGGTCTGGACGGGCTCGGTGCCCGCGCTCTGCTGCGACTGCACGACGCCGACGGCGGTGGCCGCGGCAAGTCCGCATCCGACGAAGAAGGCGACGACGCCGCCCACGATTGAAGTTCCCACGTTTGTCCTCCCTCGAGACCACGTCAGGATACCAGGCAGGGAGACCACACGGGGCCGGACACGTGGCACAGGTCTCGTCGGGTCGCCGTCACGGGCTCGGCGCCACGGAGCTCAGCGCCGCGGTCGGGGGCTGCGCGTGCGCACCGCACCGACGGCCGCGCCGACCGTGGCGGCGAGCGCCACGACCACGGCAACGCCCCACATGCCCCAGGCGGCCGTGGTCGCGACCCGGTCGGTGTCGTCGACCTGACGCACGCGCGCGCCGGGGACCGACAGCACACGCAGGTCGGTGCCGCCGACCCGCTGCAGACCCCGCACCTGCCGGGCCGCCCGGTCGGCGTCGGGCGCCGTGGTGTCGAGCACCACGAGCCCGACGCCCAGGCGCGCGAGCGCACGCGGGACGTCGCGCGACCGCAGGGCCTGACGGACCTCTGCCGCCTTGCGATCCTCCCCCGCCACCGTCCGCCCGCCGACGACGAGCCGGTCGTCGGTGAGGGTGGTGCGGTCGAAGTAGCGGCCGGCCGGGTCGAGGACGGGACGTCCGTCGTTCCACGCCGGCGCGCGGTAGGCGGTGAACGGGAGCACGAGGAGGTCGCCCCGTACCTGCGACCGGGCGACGAGCTCCCGGGCCGTCTCCCACGACGCCGGGTAGCGGACGGGCTCGAGCCGGCCGCCGATCCCGTTCGCGAGGGCGGGCAGCAGCGCCAGCGGCAGCAGGACCCCGACGACGGCCGGGACCGCGGCGAGGCGACGTCGGGCGGCGACCCGCACGAGCGCGTCGACACCGACCGCGAAGGCCGCCACGAGCAGCGGGGCGACGAGTGCGAGGTACCGCGAGCCGTCGCGGAGCAGGGCCACGGCGCCCGAGCGTCGCACCAGGTCCTCGACGAGCTCCGGCGCGGCCCAGCCGAGGAGGGCGACCACGAGACCGACGACCGCGACCGGCGCGAGCGTGACGAGCGTCAGACGGTCGGTCCGCGCGAGGACGACCAGTCCTCCGAGGGCGACCACCCAGAGCACCACGGTGAGCACGAGCGAGAGACCTGTCCCGCGGCCGTCGGGCACGACGTCGCCGTTCCAGATGCCGCCGAGGGACAGCGCCGTCCCGACGTGCCCGAGGGCCCCCTCGGCCCGCAGGGCGAACGCGGTGACGCCGAGCGGGTCGGCGTCGACCGGACCGCGCAGCACCGACGTGACCACCCACGGGGCGTTGAGCACCGCAGCCAGCACGACGACCCGCAGGTAGCCGAACCGACGTCCGGCGAGCAGACCCGCCACCAGGCCCATCACTCCCCCGGCCGGTGTGAGGGCGGCGCCGGCGAGCGCGAGCACCACCACGCGCGGGCGGGGGTCGTCGCGGCGCAGCTCGCCGACGAGCCACAGCAGCCCCGCGTAGCCGAGCAGCATCGGCCACTGCCCGATCGCGAGGCGCTCCAGCACGTAGGGGTTCCAGACGGCCAGGGTCGCGGCGGCGAGCCGACCAGCGGTCCCGAGCGTCGGGACGAGTCGCGCCCCGCCGACGCCTGCCAGCACGAGCGCGCCGAGCAGCACGAGCCGTTGCACCACCTGCGGGTCGACCGCGGCCCCGAGGAGCCCGGCCACCGCGTCGGACGGGACGGCGCGCGGCAGCGCGCTGCCGAGGCCCCACAGGTCGTCGCGGTCGAGCGCGAGGCGCGGCACCCAGACCATGTCGTAGGAGAGGACGTAGCCGGGGCGGAACCAGGGCAGGCCGACGAGCACCGCCAGCACAGCGCTCCACTGCAGGACGATCGCGTCGCGCCACCGGCTCATGGTCCTCCTCGTTCGAGCCTCACCCTAGAGGTCGAGGGTGCCCCGCGCCGATGCTTCCGTCGGGCGACGGGACCAGGGGCTGGCTAGGGTGACCCGGTGACGAGCACCAGCCACCGCCTCTCGAGCGGCTCGACGGTCGCGCTCGGCATGGTCGGCATGAACGTCGCCATCTACGGGTTCACCGTGGCGGCCGCGCGGACCATGGTGCCGGCGGAGCTCGGTGCTCTCGTGGCCCTGCTCGGCGTGCTGCTCATGGGCAACGTCGTCTCGCTCGGCATCCAGGCGGTCACCGCGCGACGGATCGCCGTGGCGCCGCAGGACAGCGCCGACGTGATCGGCGTGGTGCTGCGGGTGACGGCCGCCGCCGCGCTCGCCGTGGGTGCCGTCGTGGCCCTGGCGTCGGTGGCGCTGGTACCGCTGCTGCGCCTCGACTCGGCCTGGCCCGTCGTCCTCGCGGGCGCGACCCTCGTCCCCCTGACCGTCATGGGCGCCCAGGCGGGCATCGCGCAGGGCTCGGAGCGCTGGCGCACCCTCACCGGCATCTACCTCGCCAACGGCTTCGGACGGCTGCTGTGCGGCACGATCGCGGTGCTCGTCGTCCCGTCGGCGACGTCGGCGATGGTCGGGATCGCCGTGGGCGCGTGGGCTCCCGTGCTCGTCGGCCTGCCCCTGCTGCGCGGACACCTGCGACCGGCGCAGGGGGTCAGCCGCCGGCCGCTCGTCCGCGAGACGGTGCTCGGCTCCCACGCCCTGCTCGCCTACTTCGTGCTGAGCAGCCTCGACGCGCTCGTAGCCCGCAACCGGTTCGAGGCGCACGAGGCGGGCCTGTACGCGGCAGGGCTCATCCTGTCGAAGGCCGCGTTGTTCGCGCCCCAGTTCGTCAGCGTCGTGCTCTTCCCCGACCTCGCCCGCGACGAGACCCGCCGCGCCCGCGCGCAGGCAGTGCTCGCGGTCGCCGGGCTCGGCGCGGTCGCCGTCGCCGCCACGGCCCTGCTCCCCCGCCTCGCCCTCGTGCTCGTCGGGGGCGCGCAGTACGAGGAGATCGCCGGTCGCCTCTGGCTGTTCGCCCTCGCCGGCTCCTGCCTCGCCGTGGTCCACCTGCTCGTCTTCGACGCGCTCGCCCGCCACGCCCACGGCGTCGTCGTCCTGGTGTGGGTCGCCGCCGCCCTCGTCGTCGCCGTCGCCTACGGCTTCGACGTCCACCTCACCGGCCTCGTCACCACCGTCGCCACCGTCTCCGCCGCCCTCGCCCTCGTCGTCTGGTTCGTCCCGGGCCGCACCACCACGCCGCGCTGAGGCGGATCTCGGGTCGGCCCTTCGTTGGCTTGCTGGTGTGCTGCCGCGGCCGGCGCTGGGTGTGGTCTCCGAAAGGGCCTCGACCGGGCGGCTGGGTGGGGCGTTGGTCTGGGGTCTCGGGCTGCAGGTTGCGCTCGGGGTGGACGCAAGATTCTGCGTTCGCGCGTCGGAGGTCGAAGGCTTCTGCGCTTGCTACGGGATCCCGTCATCAACGCAGAAGCGTTCGACCTCCAGCACACGAAGGAAGCATCGTGGGTGCCCTTGGGGGTGGGGTGGGCAGTGATTCTTGCGTCCCACGCGAGCCACAGCCCGAGAACCCGAGCCGCCGCCCTCCCGGCCCCCGGTCGAGGCCCTTGCGGAGCGCAGGACGAGTCGAAGCCGCGCCAGCGCAGCCCACCCGAACGAGAAGCCCCGCCGACGCATGCCCACCAGAAGCAAGGACGATGCGCTCAGCGACGTCGGCGGCGGCTTCGGCTCAGTGGGCGGCCTCGTGCCAGGTGCGGCCGGTGCCGACGGAGACGTCGAGCGGCACGGAGAGCTGCGCCGCGGAGGCCATCTGCTCGCGCACGAGGGTCTCGAGGACGTCGCGCTCGCCGTCGGCGACCTCGAGGACGAGCTCGTCGTGGACCTGCAGGAGCAGCCGCGACCGCAGTCCCTGGTCGCGCAGTGCTGCGTCGACGCCCAGCATCGCCACCTTGATGATGTCGGCGGCGGAGCCCTGGATGGGGGCGTTGAGCGCCATCCGCTCGGCCATCTCGCGTCGCTGGCGGTTGTCGCTCAGCAGGTCCGGCAGGTAGCGGCGACGGCCGAGGATCGTCGCGGTGAACCCGGTCTGGCGGGCCTCCTCGACCACGCCGTGCAGGTACGTGCGCACGCCACCGAAGGTCTCGAAGTAGTCGTCCATGAGGCCCTGCGCCTCACCCGTCGAGATCTGCAGCTGCTGGCTCAGCCCGTAGGCCGACAACCCGTACGCCAGCCCGTAGTTCATCGCCTTGATCCGGGCCCGCAGTCCCCCGTCGATGTCGGTGGGCTCGCGCTCGAAGACCTTCGCCGCCATCACGGTGTGGAAGTCGTGCCCGGAGCGGAACGCCTCGATGAGGTCGGCGTCCTCGGACAGGTCGGCCATGATGCGCATCTCGATCTGGCTGTAGTCGGCGGTCAGCAAGGTCTCGTACCCCTCGCCGACGACGAACGCCTCGCGGATCCGCCGACCCGACTCGGTGCGGATGGGGATGTTCTGCAGGTTCGGGTCGGCCGAGCTGAGCCGACCGGTCGCCGCGATGGTCTGGTAGTAGGTCGTGTGGATCCGGCCGTCGGGCTGCACGGTCTTCTGCAGGCCCTCGACGGTCTGCCGCAGACGCGTCACGTCGCGGTGCGCGAGCAGGTGCTCCAGGAACGGGTGACCGGTCTTGACGAACAGCTGCTGCAGCGCCTCGGCGTCGGTGGTGTAGCCCGTCTTCGTGCGCTTGGTCTTCGGCATGTCCAGCTGGTCGAAGAGCACCTCCTGCAGCTGCTTGGGCGACCCGAGGTTCACCTCGCGGCCGATCGCCTCGTAGGCCTCCTCCGCCGCTGCCGTCATGCGACCGGTGAACTCCTCGTGCAACGCGTCGAGGTGCTCGGAGTCGACGGCGATGCCGGCGGTCTCGGCGGCAGCGAGCACGTGCACGAGGGGCAGCTCGACGTCGCGCAGCAGCGTGAGCGCCTCCTGCTGCTCCAGCTCCTCGGCGAGCACGCCCCACAGGTCGAGCGCGGCGCGGGCCCGCTGGGCGGCACCCTCGACGCCCGCGGTGTCGTCGTCGAAGGCGAGCTGGCCGGAGTCGTCGGCCGGGCTCAGGTCGCGCTTCAGCGCACGCAGCGCGAGGTCGGCGAGGTCGTAGGAACGCTGGTCCGGACGCACCAGGTAGGCGGCGAGCGCGGTGTCGGCCGCCAGACCGCCCAGCGACCAGCCCTGCGCCGCCAGCGCGTGCCGCTGCCCCTTCGCGTCGTGCATGACCTTGGGGCGCTCCGCGTCGGCCAGCCACGAGGCGAGCACCTCCTCGTCGGCCGGGTCGAGCGACTCCGGCGCGAGGCTCACCGCACGACCCGCCGCCGTGGCGACGGTGAGCATGTCGACCCGTGCACCGACGGGGCGCAGCACACCCGTGACCTCGACCCCGACCGGCTCGGCTCCGGTGTGCTCCTCGAACCACGCCGCGAGCGTTCCGGCGGCGGGTCGGTCGACGACGACCTCGACGGCCGCCTCGTCGCTGCTCGACTCGTCGCCACCGCCCAGGTACTCGAACAGGCGGGTGCGCAGCGCCGCGAACTCCAGGGCGTCGAACACCTCGTGGATGGCGTCGCGGTTCCACTCGGTGCTGAACGCGAGGTCGGTGGGCTTGGCCGGGAGGTCGAGGTCGCGCACGAGCGCGTTGATGCGCCGGTTGCGGAGCACGTCGTCGAGGTGGGCCCGCAGCGACTCCCCCGCCTTGCCCTTCACGGCGTCGACGTCGGCGACGAGAGCCTCGAGCGACCCGTACTGGTTGATCCACTTGGCTGCCGTCTTCGGCCCGACCCCGGGGACGCCGGGGAGGTTGTCGCTCGTCTCGCCGACGAGCGCGGCGATCTCGGGATAGTGCTCGGGGGTGACCCCGTACTTCTCCTCGACCGCGGCCGGTGTCATCCGCGCGAGGTCGGAGACGCCCTTGCGCGGGTAGAGCACGGTGGTGGTGTCGGTGACCAGCTGGAGCGCGTCGCGGTCGCCGGTGCAGATCAGCACCTCCATGCCGGCTTCCTGAGCCTGCGTCGTGAGCGTGCCTATCACGTCGTCGGCCTCGAAGCCGTCCTTCTCGAACGCGGTGATGCCGAGCGCGGCGACGACATCCTTGATCAGCCCGACCTGGCCCTTGAACTCGTCGGGGCTCTTGCTGCGGTTGCCCTTGTACTCCGCGTACTCCTGCGTGCGGAAGGTCTGCCGCGACACGTCGAATGCCACGCCGACGTGCGTCGGGCGCTCGTCGCGCAGCACGTTGATGAGCATCGAGGTGAAGCCGAACACTGCGTTGGTGTGCTGCCCGGTGGTCGTGGAGAAGTTCTCCACGGGCAGGGCGAAGAAGGCTCGGTAGGCGACGGAGTGACCGTCGATCAGCAGCAGTCGATCCACGTCGTCGACTCTAGACGCACCGGCGGACAGTGGCCTGCGGCATGTGCCTCGTGTGCGTCGTCGTGGGGTGGTGTCGTCGTGGTGGTGCGCTGCGGAGCGGGGGCCTCGACCTGCTGGTGCGCTGCTGCAGGGGGCCTGTGCTCGGTGGTGCGCTGCCGCAGGGGGTCTCGACCTGCTGGTGCGCTGCCTCGGCCGGCGCTGGGGGTGGTCTCCGAAAGGGCCTCGACCGGGCGGCTGGCGGCGGCGCTGGTCTGGGGTCTCGGGCTGCGACCCGCGTCGAACACCAGGATCTGCGTTCATGCGTGGGACTCCAAGACTTCTGCGTTTCCTACGGGATCCCGTCACCAACGCAGAAGCGTTCGACCTCAGGCGCGCGAATGAAGAATCGTGGGTGCCCTTTGTCGTGGGGGGACGCGAGATTCTCCCTTCTCGTGAACCGTTCCACGCGAAGGGAGAATCACCACCGCGCCCCGGCCGCCATCGGTGGATCTGCAACCGCAGAAGCGTTTCGGCGGTTGCAGATCCACCGATAGGACGCGCCAACGCAGAACCTTGGCCCCAGAACGCAGAAAAGAAGGATCGTGCGTCCAAAGGCGAGCTCGGGCCAGGCCCCGAGACCCGGAACCAGCCCCAGGCCCGCTGCCGGTCGAGGCCCTTTCGGAGACCAGCCCCGGCGAACGCCGAGGCAGCGCAGCGGCAAGGTCAGACCCCCTGCGGCACTGCACCAGCAGGGCCACGACCCCGCAGGCACCGCACCAGCAAGGTCACGACCCCCGCAGGCAGCGCACGACCACGACCACGCCCGCGCGTAGGACGAATGAACCTCAGACCCGGCCGGAGCGGCGATCGTCCTGGCGGCGGCGCAGGGTGCGGCGGACGGCGATGAGCTTGCCGGTGTCGCGGGAGTGGGTGGCCTTCGAGCTGAGCCGGGAGCGCAGCCGGCTGGCCTGGATGGCGCGGACGGCGGCGACCTGGGTGAACCCGATCTTCGTCAGGTAGCGGTGCGGCTCGCGAGCCATCAGCGGGATCGCCGCGACGACGATCTCGCAGGCGTTCTCCTCGCCGTACGTCGCAGCGGCCGACAGCAGTGTCGCGGCGACGTTGCGCCGACGGTGACGCGGCGAGACCTGGATGTCGGTGACGATGAGGATGGGGGTGAGCGTGATCGGCGTCAGGGTGCTCAGGTCGCACACCGTCGCACCCACGATCTCGTCGTCGACGAGGGCGACGATGATGCGCTTGCCGGGCTTGGCGAGGGTCTGCTCGATCGCCGACTCCGCCTCCGTGGCGCTCGGCTCGCGGAACAGCGACTGGTAGGAGAACGCCTCCGCACCCTCCTCGTCGCTCACCGCGGCCGACTCGGCCCAGAGGGCCACGAGCTCGGCCGCGTCCTCGGGCACCGCGTCGCGCATCACAATCGGCGAGCGAGTGGCCATGACGTCCTCGGCGGGTGTCGGGCGCGACCCCGGGTGGACGGCTGTCACCATGGCCCGGTCGGGTCGTGCGATCTTCAACGAGCGAGAGGAGCCTACATGTTCGTGGGTAGCGGCACGCTCACCAACGTGGCCACCGTGCTCGTCGGGTCCGGGCTCGGCCTGCTGGTCGGCCATCGGCTGCCCGAACGGGTGCGCACGACCGTCACCTCCGCGCTCGGTCTCGTGACCCTGCTCATCGCTGCCGACGCCGCCCTCGCGGTCCGCAGCGACGCCCTCGTCGACGCGACGCCACGGGGCGCGCCGACGCTGATCGTCCTCGGCTCGCTGCTCGTGGGTGGCGTCGTCGGCTCGCTCCTGCGCCTGGAGGACCGGCTCGAGTCCTTCGGCGGGGTCCTGCAGCGTGCCCTCGCACGGGGCGACGGCGGCGACCGCGACCGCTTCGTCCAGGGCTTCGTCGTCGCCTCGCTCGTCTTCTGCGTCGGCCCCCTCACCATCCTCGGCTCGATCAACGAAGGGCTCGGACGCGGGGCGGAGCAGCTGCTCCTGAAGTCGGCGCTCGACGGCTTCGCGTCACTCGCCTTCGCCGCCGCGCTGGGCGTCGGGGTGATGGCCTCCGCGCTGGCCGTGCTGGTCGTGCAGGGGTCGCTGACGCTCGTCGGGCTGGCACTCGGCGAGGCGCTGCCGGCCGCCCACCTCGACGCGCTGGGCGCCACGGGCGGACTCGTCCTCGTGGGCGTGGCGCTGCGCCTGCTCGACCTGAAGGCCCTGCCGGTCGCCGACCTCCTGCCGGCGCTCCTCGTGGCGCCGCTGCTGACCCAGCTCGCCGTCTCCCTGGCCTGAGCGGACTTCACAGAACTGTTACCTGTGGACTTCCGCGAAGGGGCCACCTCGGACCCCGGCGGGGATATAGTCCCCGGGACGACGGCGCCACAAGCGCTGCCCGAACTCCAGGAGTCCTGCGTGCGACTGACATCCAAGGTCCTCGTGTCGGCGTTCCTGGCGTGTCTGGTCGTCCTGGTGCCACTCGGCGCCTCGGCCACCAGCACGCCCACGCCCAGCGCGAGCCCGACGGCGCCCACGGCGCCGGCCACCCCGCCGGACGGCGCCTACATCGGCGTCACGCTGCAGAACAGCGGTGACGACAAGGCCCCGATCCCCGGAGCGACGCTGAGCGTCGCCTCCTCCTCCGGCACCGAGGTCGGCGAGGCGGTGACCGACCCGAACGGACGCGCCTTCATCGCCATCCCGGAGCGGGGCAGCTACGTCGTCACCCTCGACACCGACACGCTGCCGTCGGGGATCCAGTTCGCCGGCAGCAACAAGCGCACGGTCGACGCGCTCCTGGACGGCGGCAACTTCGCCCAGTTCCAGATCGGCGTCGTCGAGCAGGCCGGACCCTCGCTCGGCGAGCGCTTCGCGGGCGCCATGGTCAACGGCGTGAAGTTCGGCCTCATCATCGCGCTCGCCGCCCTCGGCCTGTCGCTGATCTTCGGCACCACGAAGCTCACCAACTTCGCGCACGGCGAGATCATCACGTTCGGCGCGATCGCCACCTACGTCGCCAACCGCGCCTTCGGGCTGCCGGTCATCCTCGCGATCGTCGTGGCGGTCCTCGCCTCGGCGGCGTTCGGCTGGCTCCAGGACAAGTTCCTGTGGAAGCCGCTGCGCAGCAAGGGCATCGGCATCATCGCGATGATGATCGTCTCGATCGGCTTCGGTCTGCTGCTGCGCAACGTCTTCCAGTACACCTTCGGCGGCTCGCGCGAGTCGCTCTCGCAGTACGTCAACCAGACGCGCAAGTCCTACGGCCCGTTCGCGCTGGCCGACAAGGAGATCGCGATCATCCTCGTCTCGATCGTCGTGCTGACGGTCACCTGCGTGGTCCTCATGAAGACCCGCCTCGGCAAGTCGATGCGCGCCGTCGCCGACAACCCCGCGTTGTCGGCGTCGTCCGGCCTGCGCGTCGACGGCGTCGTGCGGTCCGTCTGGGTCCTCGGGTGCGCCCTGACCGGTCTGGCCGGCGGCCTGCTGGCGGTCAACAGCCAGGTCAACTTCCTCATGGGCTTCAAGCTGCTGCTGCTCGTGTTCGCGGCCGTGACCCTCGGGGGCCTCGGCACCATCTGGGGCGCGCTGGTCGGGTCGATGATCATCGGCATCATGGTGGAGGTCGGCACGCTGCAGATCGGCATCTGGCCCGGCGTCCCGTCGTCCATCAAGGAGGTCGGCGCCCTCGTGGTGCTCATCCTCATCCTGCTGATCAGGCCCCAGGGCATCCTGGGCCGCGCCGAGCGGATCGGCTGAAAGGGACTCCCATGGACTTCGGAACCATCCTCAACGCCGCTCTGTCGCAGGCGCTCGGACCGCAGGCGATCGTCTTCGCCCTCGCGGCCATCGGCCTCAACATCCACTTCGGCTACACCGGCCTGCTGAACTTCGGCCAGGCCGGCTTCATGGCGGTCGGCGCCTACGGCCTCGCCGTCACCGTCGTCACCTACGACCAGTCGTTCTGGCTCGGCGTCGTCGTCGCGCTCCTCGCCCCCGTGGTGCTGGCGCTCGTCCTCGGTGTGCCGACGCTGCGCCTGCGCGCGGACTACCTGGCCATCGCCACCATCGCGACGGCGGAGATCCTGCGTCTGGTGTTCGGTGCCGTGGAGACCAAGGACGTCTTCGGCGGCTCGAACGGCCTCACCGGCTTCGCCAAGACGTTCCAGGACCTCAACCCCTACTCCGGCGGCGTCGACCTCGGCGTCGTCCGGTTCCGCCAGGACGACCTGTGGTCGCTGACGGTCGGCTGGATCCTGGTCGCGCTCGGCTGCCTCTTCGTCTGGCTGCTCATGCGCAGCCCGTGGGGACGCGTGCTGCGCTCGATCCGCGAGGACGAGGACGCCGTCCGCTCGCTGGGCAAGAACGTGTTCGCCTACAAGATGCAGGCGCTCGTGCTGGGTGGTGTCTTCGGTGGTCTCGCCGGCCTCTTCCTCGCGCTGAAGCAGGCGTCGGTCGTGCCGAGCGACTACTCCACGAACGTGACGTTCTTCGCCTACACCGCCCTGCTCATCGGCGGCGCGGCCCGCGTGCTCGGTCCCGTCATCGGCGCCATGATCTTCTGGCTCCTCATGGGCGGCATCGGCTCGTTCTTCAGCCAGGCCACGTCCGGCTCGAACCCGCTCATCCCCGACTGGGCGATGAGCGACATCCAGGCCAGCCTCGTCCGACTCATCCTCGTCGGCCTGGGCCTCATGCTCCTGATGATCTACCGACCGCAGGGGATCTTCGGCGACCGGAAGGAGCTGGCGATCGATGCCCGCTGACACCACCCCCACCACCGACCCGCTGGCCGGGGTCGCGAACACGCCCGGTGTGACGAAGCCCGACGCGATCCTCGTCGGCTCCTCCATCACGCGGCAGTTCGGCGGCCTGAAGGCCGTCGACGTCGAGCACGTCGAGATCCAGCGTGGCGTCATCACGGCGCTGATCGGCCCGAACGGTGCCGGCAAGACGACGCTGTTCAACCTGCTCACCGGCTTCGACGCACCAGACACCGGCGAGTGGTCGTTCAACGGCCAGTCGCTGCAGAAGGTGCCGGCCTACAAGGTCGCCCGTCGTGGCATGGTGCGCACGTTCCAGCTGACGAAGGTGCTCTCGCGCCTCACCGTCATCGAGAACATGCGGCTCGGGGCCACCGGCCAGCGCGGCGAGCGCTTCTGGTCCGCCCCCTTCCGTGCCCTCTGGTCCGGCCAGGAGGACTCGATCACGACACGCGCCGACGAGCTGCTCGCCCGGTTCAAGCTCGACGCCAAGCGCGAGGACTTCGCCGGCTCCCTCTCGGGCGGCCAGCGCAAGCTGCTGGAGATGGCCCGCTCGCTCATGGTCGACCCCGAGCTGATCATGCTCGACGAGCCCATGGCCGGCGTGAACCCGGCACTCAAGCAGTCGCTGCTCGGCCACGTGAAGTCGCTGCGCGACGAGGGCCGCACGGTGCTGTTCGTCGAGCACGACATGGACATGGTGCGCGACATCTCCGACTGGGTCATCGTCATGGCGCAGGGCAAGATCGTCGCCGAGGGCACCCCCGACCAGGTGATGTCCGACCAGGCCGTCATCGACGCCTACCTGGGCGCGCACCACGACACCGACATCACCGAGCTGGACGAGACCGAGCTCGAGCAGGCCACCGAGGCCGAGCTCGATCAGGAGGCCTGACATGGCAGAGATCCACGAGCCCGGCCAGGACGCCGGACGCGAGGCCGCACGCGACGCGAACTTCGCCGAGGAGCGCGCGAAGCACCAGAAGGGAGCCGACGGGGCCATCCTGCGCGCCGACGGCCTCATCGCCGGCTACCTGCCCGGCGTGAACATCCTCAACAGCGCCGACCTGTACTGCCAGCCCGGCGAGCTCGTCGGCATCATCGGCCCGAACGGCGCCGGCAAGTCGACGCTCCTGAAGTCGCTGTTCGGCCTGGTGACGATCCACGAGGGCAGCGTGACGCTGAAGGGTGAGGAGATCACCAACCAGCGCGCGGACCAGCTGGTCACCAAGGGCATCGGGTTCGTCCCCCAGACGAACAACGTGTTCCCGAGCCTGACGATCGAGGAGAACCTCGAGATGGGCTGCTACCAGGCGCCGAAGACGTTCACGGAGCGCTTCGCGTTCGTCACCGACCTGTTCCCGCGTCTCGGCGAGCGCCGCAAGCAGCGGGCCGGCTCACTGTCCGGTGGTGAGCGCCAGATGGTCGCCATGGGTCGCGCCCTGATGATGGACCCGCAGGTGCTGCTGCTCGACGAGCCCTCCGCCGGCCTCTCCCCCGTCCTGCAGGACGAGGTGTTCGTGCAGACGCGCAACATCAACAAGGCCGGCGTCTCGGTCATCATGGTCGAGCAGAACGCCAAGCGCTGCCTGCAGATCTGCGACCGCGGCTACGTCCTCGACCAGGGCCGCTCCGCCTACTCGGGCACCGGCCGCTCCCTCGGCAACGACCCGAAGGTCATCGAGCTCTACCTCGGCACGCTGGGCAAGAAGGCGAGCTGACCGCTCCCCCCGGCTCGACCCCGAAGGCCCCCGACGCGCGCGTCGGGGGCCCTCGTGCGTCTGGAGGCGAGATTCCCAGGTCGACCTGGGAATCTCCCGGGAGGCACGGTTTCCTCCGGGCTGCCCGGTTTTCTCCCACGAGGCACGGTTCTCTCAGCCACGCACGGAGAGCTTTCCGTGCCTGGCTGAGGAAACCGTGCCTGGCGACTGCCCCGCGCCGCCTGGGAGGCAGCCGACTGTCCTGCGTCGATGAGATTCCCAGCTCGACCTGGGAATCTCCCGCGGAGCACGGTTCTCTCCCCGTTGCCCGGTTTCCTCCCGCGAGGCACGGTTCTCTCAGCTAGGCACGGAGAGCTTTCCGTGCGTGGCTGAGGAAATCGTGCCCGGTGCCCACGCTGCGCCGCCTGGAAGCCGTCCGAGCGTCGCGCGTCGCGCGTCGCGGAGATTCCCAGGTCGACCTGGGAATCTCTCACTCACCCTCGGTGTCATCCGCAGGTGAGTGGAAGAAGACCGTGGTGGGTTGCTGGTCCCCCTCAGGTCATGGGAATCAGCAAACCACCAGACGCGACGAGGCCCCCGGGTGGAACCCGGGGGCCTCGTGCGGGACGTGCTCGACGTCAGTGGCTCAGATCGTGCCGCTGATGTAGTCGACCGCCTTGTAGGTGTTGTCGGCGCCGTACTCGTAGATGCCGATGGAGGCGGCCGTCGGGCTGCCCGTCTCACCCAGCTCGATCGGACCGGAGACACCGTCGTAGTCGATGTCCTTGCCGTCCTTCAGGAGCGCGGCGCAGTCCTTGAACGTCGTGCACTTCTCGCCGCCCTCGGTGATGCCCGGGATCTCCTTGGCGATCTTGTCGCCCGCGTCGCTGTCGGCCTTGATGGCCGCGAGCGCCGACACGACGACCGCGTCGTAGGACTCGGCCGCGTAGGAGTAGTCCTTCAGCTTCGGGTCGACCTCGAGGAGGCGCTTCTTGAAGTCACCGGACGTCTCGGCGCCGGGGATGGTGCCCTTCGTGCCCTCGAGCGTGCCCTCGGGCAGCTTGCCGCTGTAGTCGGCCGTGTTGCCGTCGACGAAGTACGTCGGGACCTTCTGCGGGCCGACGTCGGCCTGCACCAGCTGCGGGATGATCGTCGTGGTCTCCTCGAAGGCGACGAGCACGATCGCGTCCGGCTTGCTGTCGGCGATCTCCTGGACCTGCGAGTCGTAGGACTGCGCGTTCTCGCCGTAGAAGACCGTCGCGGCGACCTTGGAGCCGGCGTTCTCGAGGCCCTTCTTGATCTCCGAGGCCAGCGTCTCGCCGTAGGCGTCCTGACGGGCCAGGATCGCGACGTTCTGGCGACCGTCCTGGACGAGCAGGTTCGACATCACGGCACCCTGGAGGATGTCCGAGGGCGCGGTGCGGAAGTACAGGTCGGGCTTCGCGTAGTCGCCCTTGTCGAAGTCGGTCGACGTGTTGGCGGGCGAGAACATCACGGTGCCGGCCGACATGATCTTGTCGATGACCGTCATCGAGACGCCCGAGGACGCGGCACCGACGATGACGTCGGAACCGGCGTCGAGCAGCTTGTCGGTCTCGGCCGGGGCGATGCCCGAGTCGGTGTCGCCCGAGTCGCCCTTGACGCCCTTGACGTCCTTGCCCAGCACGCCGCCGTCGGCGTTGACGTCCTTGATCGCGAGGTCGACGCCCGCGAACTCCGGCGGGCCGAGGAACGCGAGGCTGCCGGTCTGCGGGAGCAGGGTACCGATCGTCAGCGTGCCGTCGGCCTTGGAGGCCGAGGCCTTGTCGCCGCTGTCGCTGCTCTCGTCGTCGCTGCCGCTGCCTCCACCACAGGCGGCGAGCACGAGCGCGCCGGCCGCGGCGACCGCGGCGAGCCGCATGGTCCTGGTACTGCGCTTCATTGATCCTCCGGGAACTCTGGTCCGACCCCCGACGGGTCGAGCCGTAGGACGAAACTAGTCGCCGAGGGGGTCGCGCAGGTCGGGCTCGTGTGAAAGTCCTGTTTCGTAGTCAACTTGTAATACGGATCGCTCACTCGGGTGAGGGATCGGCACCCGGCACACCGTGCTCCACGACCCGTTCGGCGACCGTGCGCATGGGCATGCGCAGGTCCATGGCCGTCCGCTGGATCCACCCGAACGCCTCCGGCTCGCTGAGCCCGAGGGCAGCCTGCAGCTGCGCCTTGGCGCGCTCGACGACCTTGCGGGTGGCGAGCTGGTCGGTGAGGTCCTCGACCTCCGCCTCCAGTGCCGCGAGCTCAGCGAACCGGCTGCGGGCCATCTCGATGGCGGGGACGAGGTCGGAGGCCGTGAACGGCTTGACCAGGTAGGCCATCGCCCCGGACTCGCGGGCACGGTCGACGAGGTCGCGCTGGCTGAACGCAGTCAGCATGACGACGGGCGCGATCCGCTCCCCCGCGATGCGACGTGCCGCCGCGATGCCGTCGAGCCGCGGCATCTTGACGTCCATGACGACCAGGTCGGGCCGCAGGGCCGTGGCGAGCTCGACGGCCTCGACACCGTCCGCAGCCTGCCCGACGACGTCGTAGCCCTCCTCGGCGAGCATCTCGGCGAGGTCGAGCCGGATGAGTGCCTCGTCCTCGGCGATGACGACACGGGGACGGTCGACGGGCTCACCGGTCACAGGGGTCTCGTCGGTGCGGGGCGTCTCGGTCGGTCGGCTGGTCACGTGAGAAGGTTAGCGGGCACGCGCGGCGCGCCGACTTGGCGGAATGGTAGACGCGACGGTCTCAAAAACCGTTGTCCGAGAGGGCGTGCGGGTTCGAGTCCCGCAGTCGGCACCAGCGCGCCCGCGGACCGTCAGTCCGACCCGCGCCCCGTCTGCTCCTGGAGCCGCTCGATGTGCTCGGAGGCCTCCGCCTTCGTGAGGTCGGCCGAGAGCGTCTCGCCGGCGTCGCGGGCGAGCGTGTCGAGGTACGAGCGCTGCGCGCCGGTCATCGGCTCGTCGCCGGTGACCCAGTCCTGCGGGTCCTTCTCGGTGGTGCCGCCGGCGTCCGCACCGATGACGTCGGACCCGGGCGCGGCGTCCGCCGTGGACTCGGAGGACGTGTTCGACGACGTGTTCGATTCAGTCATGTCCCCACCGTACGTCGCCCCGCCGACACCCGCGCGTCGAGCGTCGACGCCGGGCTCAGTTCTCCTCGGCGGGGTGCTCGTACGCGGGCACGACGCGGTTGATGGCATCGCCCATGCGGTGGATGCGCAGCGCGTTGGTGGAGCCGGGGATGCCGGGCGGGGCGCCGGCGACGATGACGACCTCGTCGCCGTGCGAGCACCGCGCGACCTCGAGCAGCCGCTTGTCGACCTGCAGCACCATCTCGTCGGTGTGCTTGACCTCGGGCACGAGGAACGTCTCGACGCCCCAGGTGAGCGCGAGCTGGTTGCGGGTCATGGGGTCGGGCGTGAACGCGATGACCGGGATGTGCGAGCGGTAGCGCGACATGCGGCGGGCGGACCCACCGATCGTCGTGAACGCGACGACGTAGCGCGCGTCGATGGCCTCGGCCACCTGCGAGGCACCACGGCAGATGATGCCGGTGCGGGTCTTCGCCTGCCAGGTGTAGGCGGCCATGCGCGGCAGGCCGTGGTCCTCGGTGGACTCGATGATGCGCGCCATCGTGCGCACCGTCTGGATCGGGTACTCCCCCACGCTGGTCTCGCCGGACAGCATCACCGCGTCGGCGCCGTCGAGCACCGCGTTGGCGACGTCGGACGCCTCCGCGCGGGTCGGGCGCGGGGCCGAGATCATCGACTCCAGCATCTGGGTGGCGACGATGACCGGCTTGGCGTTGCGCCGCGCCTTCTCGACGATCAGCTTCTGCACGATCGGCACGTCCTCGAGCGGGAGCTCCACGCCGAGGTCGCCGCGCGCGACCATGAAGCCGTCGAAGGAGTCCATGATCTCGTCGAGGTTGTCGACGGCCTGCGGCTTCTCGATCTTCGCGATGACGGGACGGTGGATGTCGAGCTCGTGCATGACGCGGCGGACGTCGTCGGCGTCGCGGGCGTTGCGCACGAACGACAGCGCGACGAAGTCGACGCCCTGGCGCAGAGCGAACCGCAGGTCCTCGACGTCCTTGTCGCTCATGGCGGGGACGCTCACGGCGACACCGGGCAGGTTGATGCCCTTGTTGTTGCTGAGGCGTCCCGCGGTCTCGCAGATGGTCACGACGTCGTGCCCGGTGACCTCCAGGGCCCGCAGCCGCACGCGGCCGTCGTCGATCAGGATCTCGTCGCCGGGCGAGACGTCGCCCGGCAGCCCCGAGTAGGTGGTGGAGGCGCGCTCGGCGTCGCCGGGCACGTCGTCGGTGGTGATGGTGAACCGGTCGCCGACGGCGAGGTCGACGGGGCCGTCGGCGAAGCGGCCGAGCCGGATCTTCGGACCCTGGAGGTCGGCGAGCACGGCGATCGCCTTGCCGGTGCGCTCGGCGGCGGCACGGACGTGGCCGAGGTTGGCCTCGTGGTCGGCATGGTCGCCGTGGCTCATGTTGAGGCGGGCGACGTCCATGCCCGCCTCGGCCAGCTGGAGGATACGCTCGGCGGTCGCGACGGCCGGTCCGAGCGTGCAGACGATCTTGGCTCTACGCACTCCACGACCCTATCGACAGCGGGGGTGTACCGGCGAGTCACTTGGTGGACGCGCGCAACAAAAGACGCTGAGAGTTCACCGGGCCCGTCGACGAGGCCCCCGACGGGACGGCGAAGGGGCCGGGAGCTGCTGCTCCCGACCCCTTCGTACGGCGACCTGGGCCGCCTGCGCACCGTGTCGCTCAGACCATCAGCGGCCGGTCGTTCGGCTTGATCGGGCGCGGCAGCGGGCTGCGTCCGCCGGTCAGGTAGGCGTCGACGCCGGCGGCCGCGGAGCGTCCCTCGGCGATCGCCCAGACGATGAGCGACTGACCGCGGCCGGCGTCGCCGGCCACGAACACGCCCGGCACCGACGACATGAAGTCGCGGTCGCGGACGATGTTGCCGCGCTCGTCGAGGTCGACGCCGAGCTGCTCGACGAGGCCCTCGCGCTGGGGACCGGTGAAGCCCATCGCGAACAGCACGAGCTGCGCGGGGATCACCTTCTCCGAGCCGGGCACCTCCTCGAACCGGCCGTCCTTCATCTCGACATCGACGATGCGCAGGCCGGCGACGTTGCCGTCGTCGTCGCCGACGAACTCCTTCGTGGAGACGGCGTACTTGCGCTCGCCGCCCTCCTCGTGCGCCGACGCGACGCGGTAGACCATCGGGTAGGTCGGCCACGGCTGCGTCTCGGGCCGGTCGTCGCCGGGCTGCGGCATGATCTCCAGGCTGGTCACCGAGCGCGCGCCCTGGCGGATCGACGTGCCGAGGCAGTCGGCACCGGTGTCGCCGCCACCGATGATGACGACGTCCTTGTCGGTCGCCAGGATCTGGTCCTGCACCTCCTCGCCGACCGCGACGCGGTTGGCCTGCGGCAGGAACTCCATCGCCTGGTGGATGCCGGCGAGCTCACGCCCCGGGGCGGGGAGGTCGCGGCGCACCGTCGAGCCGATGGCGAGCACGACGGCGTCGTAGCGGTCGCGCAGCTGGCTGCCGGTGAGCGTGTCGCCCACCTGCACGCCGGTGCGGAACACGGTGCCCTCGCGCTGCATCTGCTCGACGCGACGGTCGACGTGCACCTTCTCCATCTTGAACTCCGGGATGCCGTACCGCAGCAGACCGCCGGCCTTGTCGTCGCGCTCGTACACCGCGACGGTGTGACCGGCGCGGGTCAGCTGCTGCGCGACGGCGAGACCGGCCGGACCCGAGCCGACGACGGCCACGGTCTTGCCCGTGAGGTACTCCGGCGGCTCGGGGCGCACGTTCCGCCACTCCCACGCGCGGTCGATGATCGAGACCTCGACGTTCTTGATGGTCACCGGCTCGCGGTTGATGCCGACGACGCACGCCGTCTCGCACGGGGCCGGGCAGAGCCGACCCGTGAACTCCGGGAAGTTGTTCGTCGCGTGCAGCCGGTCGATCGCCTCGATCCAGTCGTCGCGCCAGACCAGGTCGTTCCACTCCGGGATCAGGTTGCCCAGCGGGCAGCCCTGGTGGCAGAACGGGATGCCGCAGTCCATGCAGCGTCCGGCCTGCTCCGTGATGATCGGGAGCAGCGCCTTGCCCGGTCCACCGGGGTAGACCTCGTTCCAGTCGTTCACCCGCTCCTCGACGGGGCGGCGCGGGGCCACCTGGCGGGGGGTCGTGATGAAACCTCGGGGATCAGCCACGTGCGGCCACCTCCATCATGCGTGCGGTCGTGTCGTCCTCGGACAGGCCCTCGGCCTCGGCCTCGGCCTTGGCGTCGAGCACCTTGCGGTAGTTGACGGGCATGACCTCGGTGAAGCGTGCGAGCGACTGCTCCCACGCGCCGAGCAGCTGCTCGGCCACGGCGGAGCCGGTCTCCTCGTGGTGCTTGACCACGAGGGCGTGCAGCGCCTCGGCCGCCTCCGACCCCGCCTCGACGGTGTTCAGCGCGACCATCTCGGGGTTGACGAGCGAGTGGTCGAGGTCCAGGACGTAGGCCTGACCGCCGCTCATGCCGGCCGCGACGTTGCGGCCGGTCGGTCCGAGGATGACCACGGTGCCTCCGGTCATGTACTCGAGCGCGTGGTCGCCCACGCCCTCGACGACGGCCGACGCACCGGAGTTGCGCACGCAGAACCGCTCGCCGACCTTGCCGCGCAGGAAGATCTCGCCGCTGGTCGCGCCGAAGCCGATGACGTTGCCGGCCACGATCTGCGCCTCCGCCGCGAACGTCGCGTCGCGCGGGGGCCGCACGACGAGCCGTCCGCCGGAGAGACCCTTGCCGACGTAGTCGTTCCCGTCGCCCTCGAGCCGCAGCGTGATGCCGCGCGGCACGAACGCGCCGAAGGACTGGCCCGCCGACCCGAGGAAGGTCAGGTCGATGGTGTTCTCCGGCAGGCCCTCGCCGCGGTACCGCTTCGTCAGCTCGTGGCCGAGCATGGTGCCGACCGTGCGGTTGACGTTGCGGATGGGGAGCTGCGCACGCACCGGCTCGCCCCGCTCGAGCGCGTCGGCGCTGATCCGGATGAGCTCCGCGTCGAGCGCCACGTCGAGCCCGTGCTCCTGGCCGCTGGTGTTGCGCAGCGACGCACCCTCCGGCAGCTCGGGCACGTACAGGATCGGCGAGAGGTCGAGGTGCTGGGCCTTCCAGTGGTCGACGGCCTGGCGGACGTCGAGCACCTCGGCGTGGCCCACGGCCTCGTCGATCGAGCGGAAGCCCAGCTCCGCGAGGTACTCGCGCACCTCCTGGGCGAGGAACTCGAAGAAGTTCACGACGTACTCCGCCTTGCCCGAGAACTTCTCGCGCAGCTGGCGGTTCTGCGTCGCGACGCCGACCGGGCAGGTGTCGAGGTGGCAGACGCGCATCATGATGCAGCCGCTGACCACGAGGGGTGCGGTCGCGAAGCCGAACTCCTCGGCCCCGAGCAGCGCCGCCACGACGACGTCGCGGCCGGTCTTGAGCTGACCGTCGCACTGCACGACGATGCGGTCGCGCAGCCCGTTGACGAGCAGGGTCTGCTGGGTCTCGGCGAGACCGAGCTCCCACGGACCGCCGGCGTGCTTGAGCGACGTCAGCGGCGACGCACCCGTCCCGCCGTCGTGGCCGGAGATCAGCACCACGTCGGCCTTCGCCTTCGAGACGCCCGCCGCGACCGTGCCGACGCCGACCTCGGAGACCAGCTTGACGTGCACGCGGGCCGACGGGTTGGCGTTCTTCAGGTCGTGGATGAGCTGCTTGAGGTCCTCGATCGAGTAGATATCGTGGTGCGGCGGCGGCGAGATGAGGCCGACGCCCGGCGTCGAGTGACGCGTCTTGGCCACCCACGGGTACACCTTCGGTCCGGGCAGCTGGCCGCCCTCGCCGGGCTTCGCGCCCTGCGCCATCTTGATCTGGATGTCGTCGGCGTTGCTGAGGTACTCGCTGGTGACGCCGAAGCGTCCCGACGCGACCTGCTTGATCGACGAGCGACGCTCCGGGTCGTAGAGCCGCTCGGGGTCCTCGCCGCCCTCGCCGGTGTTGGACTTGCCGCCGAGGCGGTTCATCGCGATGGCGAGGGTCTCGTGCGCCTCCTGGCTGATCGAGCCGTAGCTCATCGCACCGGTGGAGAAGCGCTTGACGATCTCGCTGACCGGCTCGACCTCGTCGATCGGCACCGGCGGACGCACGCCCTCCTTGAAGGAGAACAGGCCACGCAGCGTCATCAGCCGCTCGGACTGCTCGTCGACGCGCTCGGTGTACTTCTTGAAGATGTCGTAGCGGCCCGAGCGGGTGGAGTGCTGCAGACGGAACACCGTCTCGGGGTCGAAGAGGTGCTCCGGCCCCTCGCGACGCCACTGGTACTCACCGCCCACCTCGAGGACGCGACGACGACCGACGATGCCCTGGGTGGGGTACGCGCGGGCGTGCCGCGAGGCCACCTCGTCGGCGATGACGTCGAGACCGATGCCGCCGAGCTTGCTCGACGTGCCCGTGAAGTAGGCGTCGACGACCTCGTGCGACAGTCCGACGCACTCGAAGATCTGCGCACCCGTGTAGGACGCGACCGTCGAGACGCCGATCTTGCTCATGACCTTGAGGACGCCCTTGCCGAGGCCGTAGACGACGTTGCGCACGGCCTGCTCCGGCTTGACGTCGCGCACGAAGTTCGCCTCGCGGGCGAGGTCCTCGGCCGACTCCAGCGCCAGGTACGGGTTGACGGCCGTCGCGCCGTAGCCGATGAGCAGCGCGACGTGGTGCACCTCGCGGACGTCGCCGGTCTCGACGAGCAGACCGGCCTGCGAGCGCAGCTTCTCGCGCACCATGTGGTGGTGCACGGCGGCCGTGAGCAGCAGCGACGGGATCGGCGCGCGCTCGGAGTCGGAGTGCCGGTCCGAGAGCACGATGATGCGGGCGCCGTCGGCGACCGCGCGCGAGACGTCGGCGCAGATCTCGTCGAGCTTGGCCTTGAGCGCCGCGCCGCCGCCGTTGACGTCGTAGAGGCCGCGGACCACGTGCACGCTGAACCCCGGCATGTCGCCGTCCTTGTTCATGTGCCGGATCTTCGCGAGCTCGTCGTTGTCGATCACCGGGAACGGCAGCTGCAGCATGCGGCACGAGGCCGGGCTCGGCTCGAGCAGGTTCGCCTCGGGACCCATCGTGCCCGCGAGGGACGTGACGACCTCCTCGCGGATGGCGTCGAGCGGCGGGTTGGTGACCTGCGCGAACAGCTGGCTGAAGTAGTCGAACAGCATGCGCGGACGCTCGGAGATGGCGGCGATGGGCGTGTCGGTGCCCATCGAGCCGATCGCCTCGGCGCCGGTGCGGGCCAGCGGGGCGAGCAGGATCCGCAGGTCCTCCTCGCTGTAGCCGAAGACCTGCTGGCGACGCGTCACGGACGCGTGCGTGTGGATGATGTGCTCCAGGTCGGGCAGGTCCTCGAAGCGGACGAGACCGGAGTAGAGCCACTCGTCGTAGGGGTGCTCGTTCGCGAGCCGGGACTTGATCTCCTCGTCCTCGACGACGCGGTGCTCGTCGAGGTCGAGCAGGAACATCCGGCCCGGCTCGAGACGGCCCTTGCGGGTGATGGTGGCGGGGTCGAGGTCGAGCACGCCGGCCTCGGACGCGAGCACCACGAGACCGTCGTCGGTGATCCAGAAGCGGCCCGGGCGCAGGCCGTTGCGGTCGAGGACCGCGCCGATCTGCGTGCCGTCGGTGAAGCACACGCAGGCGGGCCCGTCCCAGGGCTCCATGATCGAGGAGTGGAACTCGTAGAACGCCCGGCGTGCGGGGTCCATGACGTCGTTGTTCTCCCACGCCTCGGGGATCATCATCATCACGGCGTGCGGCAGCTCGCGACCGCCGAGGTGCAGCAGCTCGAGCACCTCGTCGAGCGAGGCGGTGTCGCTGCCCTCGGGGTCGCAGATGGGGTACAGACGCGAGAGGTCGCCGGGGATCAGCTCGCTCTCGAGGGTCGCCTCGCGGGCGCGCATCCAGTTGCGGTTGCCGCGCGCGGTGTTGATCTCGCCGTTGTGCGCGACGAACCGGAAGGGGTGCGCGAGCGGCCAGCTCGGGAACGTGTTGGTCGAGAAGCGGCTGTGCACGATGGCCAGGGCCGACTCCATGCGCTCGTCGAGCAGGTCGGGGAAGAACGCGTCGAGCTGCTCGGTCGTGAGCATGCCCTTGTAGACGAGGGTCCGCGCCGACAGCGACGGGAAGTACACGCCCGTCTCGTGCTCCGCGCGCTTGCGCAGGCAGAACGCGAGCCGGTCGAGCTCGAGGCCCGAGCGGGGCTGGCCGGCCGACTCGACGTAGAGCAGCTCGAACGACGGCATCGCACCGCGCGCCATGGAGCCGAGGATGTCGGGCTGGACGGGCACCGGGCGCCAGCCGAGGACGGTCAGCGACTCCTCGGCGGCGATCGCCTCGACGCGCTGCTTGGCCTCGGCCGCCGCGTCGGGCTCGGCCGGCAGGAACGCCAGGCCGACCGCGTAGCTGCCGGTCTCGGGCAGGTCGAAGCCCTGCTCCTGCGCCACGCCGCGGACGAACCGGTCGGGGACCTGCAGCAGGATGCCGGCGCCGTCGCCGGTGTTCTCCTCGGCACCGACGGCGCCGCGGTGGTCGAGGTTGCGCAGCGCGGTGAGACCGTGCTGGACGATCTCGTTGCTCGGCACGCCCGACAGGGTCGCGACGAACGCCACGCCACAGGCGTCGCGCTCGTGCATCGGGTCGTAGAGGCCCTGCGCGGCCGGGAGGGCCGAGAACTTCGGGCCGGAGGTCCGCTGCAGCTCAGGAGGGGTGGATGCGCTCACCGAGAGTCCCTTCTCGCGTCATCATGATGGGTGCTGGACCACCGTGGAGGTGGTCCGACCCTGGGACGACGTTGGCCCAGGACAGCGTCCCCACTGTACAGGCTCGGCCGCCGTGCGACGAGGAAGGCGACCCTGTGCAGCGGGCGTGCGTGCCGCGGGGTCAGCCGACGCCGGTGCCGACCGCGTGGCCGATGAGGTAGGTGACGCCGGCCGCCGCACCGCCGAGCACGAGCTGACGCAGACCGCCGTACCACCAGGGCCTGCTGGTGACGCGTGTGACGACGGCACCGCACGCGAACAGCGCCAGCAGCGACAGCACGATCGTCGGCGCCGACGTCGTGGCGCCGAGCACGAGCGGCAGCAGGGGCACGAGGGCGCCCGCGGTGAAGGCGAGGAACGACGACGCCGCGGCGACGACCGGCGACGGCAGGTCGTCGGGGTCGATGCCCATCTCCTCCGCGGCGTGCACGGCGACGGCGTGGTCGAGATCGCGGTGCACCTGCTGCGCGACCTCGCGGGCGGTCGCCTCGTCGATGCCCTTGGCGACGAACGCGGCGGCGAGCTCGGCCTGCTCGGCCGGCCCGTTGCGCACGATCTCGTCGCGCTCGATGGCCACCTGGGCCTGCGCGAGCTCCCGCTGGCTGGCGACGGAGGTGTACTCCCCCGCCGCCATCGAGAAGGCGCCCGCGGCGAGTCCCGCGAGGCCGGCGACGATCACGGGCGTGCGGTCGCTGCTGCCTCCGGTGACGCCCATGATGAGGGCGAAGTTCGACACCAGACCGTCCATGGCGCCGAAGACGGCCGGTCTCAGCCAGCCGCCGGTGACGTCGGGGTGCTCGTGGGTGACGGCGCCCGGGTCGGGCAGCGGCTCAGGGGTGCTCACGGCACGAACCTAGGCCGCGATCGCCGTCCTGTCACCGCAGCGCAGGCTGGGCTGCCCGACGTCCGGACGAGTCAGGAGGCGGTGGCGTCCTCGTCGGCGGGTGTGCCGTCCTGCGCGGCGCGGTCGCGACGCCGGCTCCACAGGAAGTACGCGAGGGCCGCCAGGAAGACGATGGCCGCGGTGAACACGTTCAGCCGGACGCCGAGGACGTGGTTCGCGGTGTCGATGCGCAGCTGCTCGATCCAGAACCGGCCCGCGGTGTAGAGCATGACGTACAGCGCGAACGCCCGGCCGCCCGTGAACCGCAGCCGACGGTCGAGGACGACGAGCAGGGCCGCCGCGGCGAGGTTCCACAGCAGCTCGTAGAGGAACGTGGGGTGGAACGTCGCGAACTGCTCGTACCCGGCCGGACGGTGCTGCGGCGCGATCTCGAGCGCCCACGGCAGGTCGGTGGGGCGCCCGAACAGCTCGGAGTTGAAGTAGTTGCCGATGCGTCCCACGGCCTGCGCGACGAGCAGACCGGGCGCGAGCGCGTCGGCCACGGCCAGGAAGGAGACGTCGTGACGACGGCAGGCGATGTAGGCGCCCACGGCACCGCCGGCGATGGCACCCCAGATGCCGAGCCCGCCGTTCCAGATGTACAGCGCCTCGATCGCACGCCGGCCCTCGCCGAAGTACAGCTCGGGGTCGGTGGCGACGTGGTAGATCCGCGCACCGACGATGCCGAACGGGATCGCCCAGATCGCGACGTCGCTGATGAGTCCCTCGCGTCCGCCGCGGGCCACGAAGCGTCGCTCGCCGATCCAGATCGCGAGCAGAGCGCCGACGATGATGCCGATCGCGTAGGCGCGCAGCGGGAAGGGTCCGAGGTGCCAGACACCCGTGGAGGGGCTGGGGATGTAGGTGACCAGGCCGGCGCTCGACAGGATCATCGGACGACTCCCTCGCGCAGCTCACGGGCCAGCTCACGGACCGACTCGACGCCGCTGGCGGCGTCGGGCGCGTCGAGCAGCCGGCGCACGAAGGCGGACCCGACGATGACGGCGTCGGCGTACTGGGCGATCTCGTGCGCCTGGCCGCCGTTGCTGACACCCAGACCGACGCCGACGGGCTTGTCCGTCACCTCGCGCAGCCGAGCGACGAGCTCGGGCGCCAGCGAGCTGGTCTCCTGCCGGGCGCCCGTGACGCCCATGACGGCGGTGGCGTAGATGAACCCGCTCGCGGCGTCGGCGGTCATCAACAGCCGGCGGTCGGTCGAGGAGGGCGCGACCAGGTAGGTGCGGTCGAGCCCGTGCTCGCGCGACGCCTTCTCCCACTCCTCGGCCTCGTCGGGGATGAGGTCGGGCGTGATGAGGCCCGCTCCCCCGGCCTCGGCGAGGTCGGCGGCGAAGCGGTCGACGCCGTAGCGCTCGACCGGGTTCCAGTACGTCATCACGACGGCGGGCGCGCCGGCCTCGGTCACGCGACGCACGACGTCGAACGCCTGGCTCGTGCGGAACCCGTTGGCCAGCGCCGTCTCGGCCGCCTCCTGGATGGTGGGGCCGTCCATGACCGGGTCGCTGTACGGGAGGCCGATCTCGACGAGGTCGCAGCCACCCTCGACCATGGCGGTCAGGGCGGCGACGGAGGTCTCGACGTCGGGGAAGCCGGCGGGCAGGTAGCCGACGAGCGCGGCGCGCCCCTCGGCGCGCGTGCGCTCGAAGAGCGCGTCGATGCTGCTCACTCCTCGACGCCTTCCTCGAGCACGACGGGACCGTCGATCAGGCCGAAGTACTCGGCCGCGGTGTGCACGTCCTTGTCGCCGCGGCCGGACAGGTTGACGAGGATCGTCGCGTCGGGGCCGAGCTCCTTCGCGAGCTCCACGGCGCCGGCGAGCGCGTGGGCCGACTCGATCGCCGGGATGATGCCCTCGGTCTTGCAGAGCAGGTCGAACGCGGACATCGCCTGGGCGTCGGTGGCCGGCACGTAGCGGGCGCGGCCGATGGAGGCGAGGTAGGAGTGCTCGGGCCCGACACCGGGGTAGTCGAGCCCGGCGGAGATGGAGTGCGACTCCATCGTCTGGCCGTCCTCGTCCTGCAGCAGGTAGGAGCGCGCCCCGTGCAGCACACCGACGTCGCCGGCCGTGATCGGCGACGCGTGGCGGCCCGTCTCGTAGCCGTCGCCGCCGGCCTCGACCCCGAGCAGCTGCACGTCGGCGTCGTCGATGAACGCCGTGAACAGGCCGATGGCGTTCGAGCCGCCGCCCACGCACGCGACGGCCGCGTCGGGCAGGCTGCCGGTCAGCTCGAGGACCTGGCGGCGGGCCTCGTCGCCGATGCCGCGCGTCAGGTCGCGCACCATCGTCGGGAACGGGTGCGGCCCGGCCGCGGTGCCGAACAGGTAGGAGGTGTGGTCGACGCTGGCCACCCAGTCGCGCAGCGCCTCGTTGATGGCGTCCTTGAGCGTGCGGCTGCCGGTCGTGACGGGCACGACCTCCGCGCCCAGCATCTTCATCCGGGCGACGTTGAGCGCCTGGCGCTCGGTGTCGACCTCGCCCATGTAGACGGTGCAGTCGAGGTCGAGGTAGGCACACGCGGTGGCCGAGGCGACGCCGTGCTGGCCGGCGCCGGTCTCGGCGATGGCCCGGGGCTTGCCGATGCGCTTGGCGAGCAGCGCCTGGCCGAGCACGTTGCGGATCTTGTGCGCGCCGGTGTGGTTGAGGTCCTCGCGCTTGAGCAGCACCCGTGCGCCGACCGCCTCGGAGAACCGGGTGGCGTCGTAGAGCGGGCTGGGCACGTTGGCGTACTCGCGGAACATGCGGTCGAGCTCGCCGAGGAAGGACGGGTCGGCCTGCGCGTCGGCCCAGGCCTCCGCGAGCTCGTCGAGCGGGGCGACGAGCGCCTCCGGCATGAAGCGGCCACCGAAGCGGCCGAAGTGGCCGGTGGCGTCCGGCTGGGCGTAGACGGTCATGGGTGTCTCCCTGGGGTGACGGGGTACGGAGGTGTCGGTGGGGCGGGGTCGACCGTCACCATCGCCACAGGGCTGTCAGCACCACGTCAGGGCCTCTGCTGCAGGGCGGGGTGTGCGCCGGCGGCGACGAGGTCGGCCACGCTGGCGCGCGGGTCGTCGCCGCGGACCAGCGTCTCGCCGACGAGGACGACGTGGGCCCCGGCGCGTGCGTACTCCAGCACGTCGTGCGGACCGCGCACGCCGGACTCGGCCACCCGGACGACACCGTCGGGGATGCGCGGCGCGAGCCGCTCGAAGGTGTCGCGCTTGACCTCGAGCGTCTTCAGGTCGCGGGCGTTGACGCCGATCAGCTCGGCTCCGGCGTCGAGCGCGCGGTCGACCTCGTCCTCGTCGTGGACCTCCACGAGCGGCGTCAGGCCGATCGACCGGGCCCGCTCGATGAGGCTGACGAGCGCCTCCTGGTCGAGCGCCGCGACGATGAGCAGCGCCATGTCGGCGCCGGCCGCACGGGCCTCCCAAAGCTCGTAGGAGGTGGTGATGAAGTCCTTGCGCAGCACCGGCACGTCGACCTGGGCGCGGACGGCACGCAGGTCGTCGAGGCTGCCGTCGAAGCGACGGCGCTCGGTGAGCACGCTGATGGTGGCGGCACCACCGGCGGCGTAGTCGGCCGCGAGACCTGCGGGGTCCTTGATGGCCGCGAGGGCACCCTTGCTGGGGCTCGCTCGCTTGACCTCGGCGATGACGCTCACGCCGTCGGCGCGGAAGGTCGGCATCGGGTCGAGGGCCGGCGGCTGGAGCCGCGCCTGCTCCTTGAGCTGCTCGAGGGAGCAGGTGGCCTGTCGGGCGGCGCGGTCCTCCGCGACGCCCGCGAGGATGTCGTCGAGCACCGTCATGGCCACCTCCTCGTCAGGGTTCGAGCTGCTCCCCCGAGGGTACCCGCGCAGCAGGCGGACGGCGGCCCTGGGTCCTGGGGTGCGCACGCACGACCGCCCCGGTCCGATCGTGCGGGATCGGACCGGGGCGGCGGGCGTCCGGCTCAGGCCTTCTTCTTGAAGTACGCGTTCGCGTCGGGGCGGTAGAGGAACACCACGATGGCGATGCCGATCGCGAGGCTGACGAGCGAGAGCACGAGCAGGACGGGCGGCTGGCCGCCCAGCTGCGCCAGCGACCCGAGCACGCCGATCACGATGAGGACCGTGTAGACGATGCGCGCCCAGTTGGCGCCCTTGCCGATGAAGTAGGCGAACAGCGCCGCGAGGCCGACGCCGATGATCAGGCCGAAGACGACGGCGCCGATGGCGCCGATACGGGCCGCGTCACGGTCGATCGTCGCGCCGGAGCCGGCGTTGTCGATCGCCTGGTCGATGAGGTCGTCGAGCATCGCGAAGGCGAGCACCGCGGAGAGCAGGCTCAGCGCGACGTTGGCCCAGATCAGCTTGACGGCGGTGGCGACGGACGCCGGGCGAGGGCCCTTGCCCTCGGGTCGGTACTCCGGCTCGGGACTGGCGGGGAACGGCTCCATGGATCTCTTCCTCCGGTCGGGCCGGGTGCTGCCCCGGCTCTGCCACCATCCAAGCGTGGTGCGGACGCCGGGTCCAGCCGAGCCCTGCCAGGCGTGTCGGGGCTGGTCAGGTGCGGATCGGGAACGTGCCGACGGCGAGGTCGTGGACCGTCTGCCGCGCGTCGTTGCCCAGGGGCCACAGCAGGTCGACCAGCAGGCCGACGAACGTCCACTGCAGGAACATCGCGATCATCCACCGGAAGAATCCTTCGAGAGGTCCGGTGACGGTGCCGTCACGACGCACGATGCGCACGCCGACGAGCTGCTTGCCGAGGCTCTCGCCGCGGTAGCCCACCCGCAGGCCCCGGTTCCACGCGTCGAAGGCGAGGAACGCGACGACGGCGAGCCCGGTGATCACGAAGCCGCCCGGCTCGACGTCGGTGACGGTGTCGGTGGCCTCGTCGTACCGCGAGTCCGAGAACGCGACCACGAAGCCCGCGACGAAGGGGACGCACGTGAGGACGAACGGGACGAGGAAGTCGACGAACGCCGCGGCTACGCGGATCCACCACCCGGCCGGCTCGGCCGCGACCCTCACGGGCGGGGCGGACGGCAGCGTCGGGGACGCGCCGGACGCGGTGGGTGCCACCGGGTGCGGCGCACCGGCGACGTCGCCCCCGGGCGTCTGGCCCGGGTAGGTCGGGTACTGCGGGGCGGGGGCAGCGGGCGGCGGCGTCGGAGCGTCCGACTCGGGCCGCTCGCCCCAGGCAGGCCCGTCGCTGCTCACGGTGGGGTCAGTCCGTGACGCCGCGGTGCTCGTCGACGCCGTGCGCCGTCGCACCGTGGCCGGGGGCGCGCTCGGCGCCGAAGCCCATGCGCGACATGACCAGGCCGAGCGGTCCGGCGATCACGGCGAGCGCCGCGCCGATCGTGAAGGGCACCCAGTGCGGCTCGGGGATCAGAGCGATCCCGCCGATGGTGAAGCCGGCGAGGCAGACCAGGACGGCGGTCCAGGACGCGGGCGACGATCCGTGCGACATGCAGCTCTCTCTCCTGCGAGGGGGACGACTCCGACAGCCTACCGGTGCGCGGCGGCGCCGCTGGCGCGACCTCCAGCGGAGCGCGTCGAGCCGGTGGGCGCGAGCGCGTACGAGCGCGAGCGTCCGGAGTGGCGGGCGATGAGGGCGTGCACGGCGCGCGCGTCGCGGTCGCGACCGATGCCCAGGACGCCGAGGATCGTGGCGGCCAGGATGACGATGTCCAGGCGCGCCTGGTAGCCGTTGAGGCAGGCACGGCAGTAGGCGGCCTCGAGGTCGAGGCGCTCCGCGTCGCCGAGCGCCTCACGCCCGACCAGCTGGGCCGGTCCGGTCAGCCCGGCGCGGGTCAGGAAGCGGTCGGAGACCTGCGGGAACTCCTCGCGCAGGCAGTCGATGACGTTCTGCGGCAGCGGGCGGTTGCCGACGACGCTCATGTCGCCGCGCACGACGTGCCACAGCTGCGGCAGCTCGGTGAGCGCGAAGCGCTCCACGAACCGCCCGATGCGCGTGTACAGCGGCGAGTCCGCCGGGATGTTGAGGAAGCGGGTGGTGTCGTCGACCGGGACGGTGTCGCGGTTGACGAGCTTGTCGGCGTTGCGCACCATCGTGCGGAACTTGGTGAGCAGCACGACCTCGTCGCTGCTGACCCGACGACGCGAGCGGTAGAACACCGGACGCCCCTCCGCGAGCAGGATGCCGGCCGCGACGGTGAGGACCACCGGCACCCAGACGATCGCCCCGGCGACGGTGAGGAACAGGTCGAGTGCGCGCTTCTTCCACATCAGGGGGCCACCTTCGGTTCGACGAGCTCAGCGGACGGATCGACGCGTCCGGGGCGCAGGCCCTGGACGACGAGGGAGAGGGAACGGACGGCCAGCCAGAGGCGGGCGTCGAGACCGACGACGCGACGACGGCCGAGCGGCTGCGACGCCCGCAGCGCGCGCTCGACGTGTGCCGCGACGCGGTCGAACCGCGCGTGCAGCCGGTGCC
>NZ_JAMXRU010000219.1 GCF_024124745.1 Aeromicrobium sp. CnD17-E | reverse complement strand
CGCCGAGGGTGCCGACGGCGTACTCGGCCGTCGTGGCGCCGCGGTCGACGCGCGGACGGACGCGCCGCCGAACGTCCGGCGTGGCGGTGGAGCGGACGTCGGGACGGGTCGGACGCGGCACGGTGACCTCCTCGGGTCGGGTCCGGGCCGGCTGCCCGCGCGGGACGGAACGTCCGCCCGGGCAGCCGGCGCCTGGTCAGAACAGGTTCGGCAGGACGTTCGGGATGTTGTCGATGACGTCCTTGACCAGGTCGCCGAACCACTCCGACTGGCCGATCTTCACGAGCACGCCACCGACGGTGCAGGCGCCGAGCGTGCCGACGGCGTACTCCGCCGTGGTCATGCCGTCCTGCCGACGGCCTCGGCGGGACGCGCGGGCGACGAGCGAGGCGCCCCGCCGACGGGTCGTGGACGGGTCCGTCCGGGGAGAGGCGCTTCGGGACGAGGCGGTACGGGAGGTGGGGAGGTGCATGGCTGTCCTTTCGTGGAACGGGCTGACACCGAGGAGATGACGTCGGCGGTGGGTCGGACGCCCACCTGCCCGCACGCTGTGGACGAGGCGACGCCCACGTCGCGTCGGCGCGACCGCCTGTGGACGGCCAGGCAGGCTCAGCCCCCCAGCAGGTCGAGGCCCGACGCCACGCCCAGCAACGACGGAACGATGCCGACGAGGAGGAAGGCGGGCAGGAAGCAGAGGCCGAGCGGTGCAGCGGTCCGGACGGCCACGGCGCGCGCCCGCTCGCGCGACCTCGCTGCCGCGTCGCGACGCGTGTCGGCTGCCGTGGCGGCCAGGACGGCAGCCACCGGAGCGCCGGACTGCTCGGCACGACGGAACGCCCGGGCGAGCCCGCCGAGCGTGGCGTGGCCGAGCAGCACGTCCCACACGGCGGCGGCGTCGGCCCCGGAGCGCAGCCGCCCCACCACGTCCCGGAGCTCCTGCTGCAACGGCGCGGGGACGGCGTCGCCCACCACGTCGAGCGCGACCACGACCGGCCGGCCCGACGCCAGCACCGCGACGAGGAGGTCGAGCGCAGCGGGCAGCTGTCGCGCC
>NZ_JAMXRU010000218.1 GCF_024124745.1 Aeromicrobium sp. CnD17-E | reverse complement strand
GTCGGAGCGTCGGCGCCGGCCGTGCGACGCGAGGCGCCCGGCGCGGGGACGAGGACGGTCTGGCCCTCGGCCATCAGACGCTCGCGCAGCGCCGAGGCGAACTCGGGGCGGGGAGCGACGGTGGCCGATGCGCGGAGGGTCTGCGCGGTGCGGACGAGCTCGGCGACCTGGCCCGTGCCGTGCGCACCGGACTCCCACGCGTCGTGGAAGTCCTGGGCGTCGTCGCGGCCCGGTCGGCGGATCATCGCGTCGTCCTGTCTGTGGTCGTGGTGGTACGAGGTCCAACGACCATGAAGACGTGCGGGTTACGGGAACGTGACGCGGTGCGCGCGAGGATTCTCGGACTCATCGCGCGTCCTCAGGCATCTTCTTCGCGAGGTTGCGCACCGCGCGCAGCTGCAGCTGCTTGATCGCACCCTCGGTGCGGCCGAGCGCGGCGGCGGTCTGGGCGATGCTCATGCCCTGGATGAACCGCATGAGGACGCACTCGCGCTGCTCCGTCGGCAGCTCGGCCACGGCGGCGAACAACATCTCGTTGGAGAGCAGCGCCATCACGTCGTCCTCGGTGCTCGGGGCGCTCTGCGGGCCCTCCGGGACGTCGTCGGAGACGATCTCGAGCCGCGCGCGACCGGACTTGAAGTGGTCGACGACCAGGTTGCGGGCGATGGTGGTGAGCCAGGCGCCGAAGTCCTTGCCCTGCCAGCTGAACCGCTGGATGGCCCGCAGCCCGCGCACGAACGTCTCGCTCGTGAGGTCCTCGGCCAGGGTCTGGGAGCCGACGCGGTAGTAGATGAACCGGTAGATGCCGGTGACGTAGTGGTCGTAGAGCTGGCCGAAGGCGTCGACGTCGCCCTCGCGGGCGAGGTCGACGAGGGCGCGCAGCCGCAGGGCCTCCGGGTCGCCGTCGGGATCCACGGGGCCGCCGGAGAACGCCGCGTGCGTCGCGGGCGCCGGCTCGGCCAGCGCCATGGCCAGGCGCAGGTCGTCAGGCGTCAGCAGGGCGAGCCGCAGCGCGGCGCGCAGTGCTCCCGTCCAACCCTCCATGATCCCTCCCGAAGATCTGAACGATCTTAAGCACCCGGGGAGGTTCCTGTCAGGAGTTCTCAGGTAACGGGCCGGCCAACACGACGCCGAGGCGCGTCA
>NZ_JAMXRU010000217.1 GCF_024124745.1 Aeromicrobium sp. CnD17-E | reverse complement strand
GGCGTGGCCGGACGACGCACCCGCCATCGCCGAGGTGCAGCGCTCCGCGTGGGCCGCTGCCCTCGGCGAGGTCCCCGACGTCGACCTGGCCCCCGCGTGGGCGCGCCTGCTGGGCTCCCCGCCCGACGCGAGGGCCCGCGTGCTCGTGGCACTCGAGCAGGCGACGGTGCGCGGCGTGGCGTTCGTGCACCCGTGCCACGACCCCGACGCCGACCGGGTGGCCGACGGTGAGGTCGGCGAGCTGCTCGTCGATCCCCAGCACCGCGGCGCGGGACACGGCTCGCGGCTGCTCCAGGCCGCCATGGACACGCTGCGCGCCGACCACTTCGTCCGCGCACGCTGGTGGGTGCCGACCACCGACGACCGGCTGCGCGCCTTCGTCGTCGGCACCGGCTGGACGGCCGACGGGGCCCATCGCGAGCTCGCCGACGAGGCCGGCGGCCGGACGGTGAGGCAGGTCCGGCTCGTCACGTCGCTCGTCGAGGCATGAGCGGCGTCGCCGGCCCGGACCGCGCCGCCCGACGTCGCGTGGTCGCGGACTCCCTGGGGGTCGGCGCCGCGACCGGCGCCTACGGCGTCTCCTTCGGTGCCCTCGGCACCACCTCGGGACTCGACGTCCTGCAGACCTGCGTGCTCTCCCTGCTCGCGTTCACGGGTGCGTCGCAGTTCGCGTTCGTCGGCGTGGTCGCGGCCGGAGGGGCGCCCGTCACCGGCGCGGTGACGTCGGTCCTGCTCGGGTCGCGCAACCTGTTCTACGGTCTGAGCATCGCGTCGGTGCTGCGGCTGCACGGGGTGCGCCGTGTGCTCGGCGCGCACCTCGTGATCGACGAGTCGACCGCCGTCGCCCTCGCCCAGCGCCACCCGGCCCTCGGGCGACTGGGGTTCTGGTGGACGGGCGCATCGGTGCTCGTGCTCTGGAACCTGTCGACCCTGCTGGGCGCGCTGGCCGGGACGGCGATCGGCGACCCCCGCGCCTACGGCCTCGATGCCGCCGTCGGCGCCGCGTTCCTGGGTCTGCTGTGGCCGCGTCTGGACGGACCGCTCCCCCGCCTCGTCGCCCTCTGCGGCGCCGCCGTGGCGGCCGGCCTCGTGCCGTCCACCCCGGCCGGGGTGCCCATCATCGCCGGCGGAGCCATGGCGGTGGCGCTGGGCCTGGTCCTCGGTCGCGCCCGGCGCGACGCGCGAGGGGGTGCG
>NZ_JAMXRU010000216.1 GCF_024124745.1 Aeromicrobium sp. CnD17-E | reverse complement strand
GACCACGGCGACGAGCGCGGCCGCACCCCACACCCACCACGCCGTGGACCAGTCCCCCGCGACCAGGAGGTCCGCGACCACCACCGCCGTCGCCGCGAGAGCGGGGTGGACGACGCGTCGACCGTGCGGCGCGGCCGCGACGAGCGCCAGGGTCGCCCCGAACGACAGCGCGGCGATCGCTCCCGCTCCCGGGGTGACCTCCGCCGCACTGGTCGCGACCGTCACGAGGAGCGCGGCGGCGACGCCGATCTCGACCCCGGTGCGCCGCGCGTCGTCGTCGACGAGGAGCACACCGACGACGAACGTGAGCACGACCGCGGCGACCAGCGCGGCCAGTCGGACCTGCGCGTCGCCGTCGAGCGCCACCACCAGCGCGCCCGCCGTGCCGGGACCCCAGGCAGCGGCGAGGCCGAGCGCGACGGCACTCCGCAGGCGTGGCGCCCGCACGAGCGCGACGACGACCAGGCCGAGGGTCGAGGCAGCCCACACGACGACGCACGCCCATGGCGCGTCGAGGGCGAGCGCGGGTGCGACGCCGAGCGTCGCGACCGACACCCACGCCCATGGCGCGGGCCCTCCGGCGGGCGTCCCGAAGGTCGTCACGGCCCAGAGCACGAGGGCACCGGCGACGACGCTGCCGGCCAGCAGCACCGCGGACGGGCCGGCGTCGGCGAGCACCGACCAGGCGGTGACGACGGCGACGCTGGTGGCCCCGCCGAGCGACCAGGGGCGCAGGTGCCTCAGGACGCGCCAGCGTGCAGCCCCGAGGACGACGAGGGTCGCTGCGGCACCGAGGGTCCACGCGAGCCAGGGGCGGTCGGTGCCGGGCACGTCGAAGGTCGTGAGGGGGTGGTCGATGCGCTGGCCGCCGGTGGTGGACAGCGCCTCGCCCACCACGGCCAGCAGCTGTGCTCCCCAGGGGAAGAGCGCGAGGGCCACCAGGAGCGACGGCGCGATGCCTGCCGCACGCGCGCCTCGTGCCCACGGTCCTCGTCCGGGGACCCAGACGGCCGGCACCGCGACCGCGGCGAGCACGAGCAGGGCGCCGTACTGCGGAGCGGCCGACCACGCGGGCAGGGCAGCCAGGAGCGTGAGCGTCGAGAGCGCGGCGCCCGCGGAGATCGTGCGGGCCGTGGCGGGCAGCCGGCCGAGCGACGCGGCCCCGGCAGCGACGCCGGCGACGATCGCGAGGGGGACGCCGTGGGCGCCACC
>NZ_JAMXRU010000215.1 GCF_024124745.1 Aeromicrobium sp. CnD17-E | reverse complement strand
GGTGCTGGCCCGCGCCACCGGGCCCATCCCGGCCTCGCGCGACCCGCACGCGGTCGCCGACGCCATCCACGCGATGCTGCGCCTCGTGGTGCGCGACGCCGCCCCGAGCAGCGCGCTCGTCGGCGTCGGCATGGCCGTCCCCGGCGTGGTGCGCCGGTCCGACGGCATGGTGCGGCTCGCCCCGAACCTCGGCTGGGTCGACGTGCCGTTCAGCGCGATCCTCTCCGAGCGCCTCGGCCGGATCGCCCCGGTCGAGGTGGGCAACGACGCCGACCTCGGCGCGCTCTCGGAGCATCTTCGCGGTGCGGGCGTCGACGTGGCTGACCTCGTGTACCTCTCGGGCGAGGTCGGCGTCGGAGCCGGCGTGATCGTGGGCGGGCACCGGCTCGTCGGCGCGGGCGGCTACGCGGGCGAGATCGGTCACCTGTCGCTCGACCCGCAGGGCCGCGAGTGCCACTGCGGCAACCGCGGCTGCTGGGAGACGCAGGTCGGCGCTCACGCCATCGCCGAGGCGATCGGGTGCCCGGCGGACCGGGTCGCGTCGCTCGACGAGGTGCTCGACGCGCTGACGAGTGCCGACGAGGACCTCCGCGAGGTCGGCCGGCTCCTGGGCCGGGGGCTCGCGAACGTCGTCAACCTGCTCAACCCGCAGGTCATCGTCCTGGGCGGCTTCCTGCGCTCGCTCTACCCCCTGGTGCACGAGGAGGTCGACCGCACGCTGCACGACGCCGCGCTCGTGGCGCCGCAGGAGCTGGTGCGGATCGCGCTGCCCGGTCTCGGGCCCGACGCGGTGCTGCTCGGTGCGGCCGAGACGGCCTTCGGCCGGCTCCTCGCCGACCCGGTCAGCTGCCTGGGCCAGGCCCAGCTCGACGTCGAGTCGGCACTCGTCGTCGCCTGAGCGCGGGACCGCTCAGAGTGCGGCGACGCCGCTGAGCACGTCGGCCAGGGCCTGCTCCGCAGCGCCCAGCGCCGCGGCCTCGATGCCCAGCTCGCCGACCCGCAGCGTGGGTCGGTGCGCGTCCGCCGACGGCAGCCGGTCGGCCAGGGTGGCGTCCGCGTCGTCGAGGATCCAGGGGGCCAGGGGCTGGAAGTAGCCGCCCAGCACCACGGTCTCGGGGTCGAGCACCGTGCACAGGGCGGCCAGGCCGCGGCCGAGGTCGGTCGCCAGCGACCGGAGGACGTCGGCGGCGGCGGGATCGGTCGACGCGCGCTCCGCGACCTGCGCGGCGCGCTCCATGGGCGTGCCC
>NZ_JAMXRU010000214.1 GCF_024124745.1 Aeromicrobium sp. CnD17-E | reverse complement strand
TCGCCCCACGTCGTCAGCAGACGGCGGGCGGCCGGCGCCCGACCGCCCTGCACCTGGGCCGCGAGCACCCCGTCGTGCCCGACCAGACCCTGCACCCGGGCGATCCCCCGCTCGACGCGCTCGTCGTCGGCAGCCCGGGTGCCGGCCCCGAACAGCACCGGCGCGTGCTCGCCCACCGGCGCGACCGTCTCGGGCACCAGCCGCACTCCCCCGACCGGTCCGGGCAGCACCGTGCCCTGCAGCTGCCAGCGCACCCGGTCGACGACGTCGACGGCACCGAACCAGCGCGGGTGCGCCCAGCGTCGGGTGGAGGCGACGACGCCGTCGACCTCGACCTCGATCCCGAGGGCGGTGCACACGACACCGCGCTCGGCCAGGCGGGCGACGAACCGCTCGGCGACCGACCGGAGGCTGAACGCGACGGTCTCGGCCCGGGAGACCGGCGGCTCGAGCGTGAGGACGCCGCTCAGCTCGGGCGGCACGTCGCGGCGGGCGAGCAGCCGAGGGTCCTGCCCCGAGGCGAGCCGGTGCAGCAGCCCGCCGTGCGCCCCGAACCGGGTGTGGACGTCGGAGGGGCGCAGCGCCGCCAGGTGCGCGAGCGTGGTCAGGCCCATGCGGCGCAGCAGGCTGACCACGTCGGGCGACTCGAGCACCTCGACGGGGAGCGGGGCGAGGAAGGCGGCGTCGGTGCCGGGCTCGACGACGTGGACGTCCTGCGGGGCGGCCCGGCGGGCGGCCTGCTCGGCGGCGAACAGGGTGTCGGCGACGCCGAGCCGCACGTCCCACACCGCGAGCGAGACGACCCGCTCCGCGACGACGGCGGCCGCCTGCTCCTCCCCGCCGTAGAAGCGGGCCGGCACGGGCAGCGCGCACAGCCCGGGACGCAACGGCGTGACCGCGGGGCTGAGCTCCTCGACGCCGAGCAGCACCTCCTCGAACGAGCGCGCCTCGACGTCGGGACGGTGGTCGGCCAGGTGCAGCTCGGGGCACCGCGCCTGGGCGTCGCGACGACGCATGCCCCGACGCACGCCCTCGACCCGTGCAGCGTGGTTGCACGCCAGCACCTGACCGCCCTCGAGCACGGCACCGGGCTCGTCGCGCGGCAGGTCGGGCAGGGCGGCCCGCACCGGCCAGTCGGGACACCACACCACGAGGGTCCTCATCCGGCGCTCCGCACGATCGCGGGCTCGCGCCGACGCGCGGGTGCGACGTCGGGACGGGCCCGCTGCACGGTGAGGTCGGCCGCGGGCAGCAGGAGGTCCCGGGC
>NZ_JAMXRU010000213.1 GCF_024124745.1 Aeromicrobium sp. CnD17-E | reverse complement strand
CGCAGGGCTCCAGGGTGACGACGGCCGTGGCACCGCGGGCCGCGTCGCCGGCCTGCTGCAGGGCGTCGACCTCGGCGTGGGCGGTCCCGGCACCGCGGTGCGCGCCCACGGCGAGGACCTCGCCCGACGGGGCGAGGAGCACACAGCCCACACGGGGGTTCGGGAGCGTCCGCGCGGTGGATCGGGCGGCCTCGAGGGCCGTGCGCATCGCCTGCAGCTCGGTGTCGCTCGCCATCTCGTCCTCCGGTCGGGCTCGCCGCACCGGGGTCGACGGGTCCGACGCCAGGGTCCAGGACGGACCTCGGCCCCAGACCCCGCGTGTTTCCTCTCATCCGGACTTTCACCGTCGGTACCGGAGTTCCACCGGTTCAACCTCACCCCGAGAGGTGCGGGTCGCGGACTGTCACCGCCGGTTCGGACTTGCACCGACCCCGGAACACGCGAGCTGTTGCTCGTTCGGCGACAGTCTAGCCGGGCGTGTCGCACCCGCTGCGACGTCCCACGCTACGGACGCGTCGAGCCGTCCGTCCGGGCCGCGGTCGTACCGCTCAGTGCGCGCAGGCGCTGGTGGCGAGGTCGCGCAGGGTCTCCACCATGGCGCCCGGGTCGTCCGCGCCGAAGACCGCCGAGCCGGCGACGAAGGTGTCGGCGCCGGCCTCGGCGCACCGCTCGATGGTCTCGACGGAGACCCCGCCGTCCACCTGCAGCCACACCTCTCCCCCGCTGGCCGCGATGAGCTCGCGGGTGCGCCGGATCTTCGGCAGGCAGAGGTCGAGGAACTTCTGGCCGCCGAACCCGGGCTCCACCGTCATCACGAGGACCATGTCGAGCTCGGGCAGCAGCTCGGCGTAGGGCTCGATCGGCGTCGCCGGCTTGAGCGCCATGGAGGCCCGCGCACCCTGGGCGCGGATCTCGCGAGCCAGCCGCACCGGCGCCGCCGCGGCCTCGACGTGGAAGGTGATGCTCCCGGCACCGGCCTCGGCGAACGCGGGGGCCCAGCGGTCGGGGTCGGCGATCATCAGGTGGGCGTCGATCGGCTGCTGCGCCGCCTTGCTCAGCGCCTCGATGACGGGGGCACCGAGCGTCAGGTTCGGCACGAAGTGGTTGTCCATGACGTCCATGTGCAGCCAGTCCGCCGTCGGGATGCGAGCGGCCTCCCCCGCCAGGTTCGCGAAGTCGGCGTTCAGCAGGCTCGGCGTGATCTGGATGCCCATGCGGGACAGCGTAGTGGCGCTCGTGCACAGGCGTTCCGGCGACGTATGGTCGAACGACACCCGATCGGGAGGTACCCATGTCCGGCTCCTACGCCGTCCTTGCCACCGTCGTCGCCTTGCTCGTCGTGGTGGTGCTCGCCCGCCGCGTCGGCCGGACCC
>NZ_JAMXRU010000212.1 GCF_024124745.1 Aeromicrobium sp. CnD17-E | reverse complement strand
CCGGCCACCACGCGGCGCGGGGGTCGTCCATCGCGACCACGACGTGGTCGTCGGGCGGCACGGCACCCTCCGCGAGCGACCGCTGCTGCAGCCACAGGTGCCGGTGCCGCCCGTGCACGACCGTGACGACCGCGACCCGGCCCGGACCCTGCGGCGTCATCGGTCGGCCGTCCGTGCGTGCGCCACCTCGAGGACGACCTCGGCGGCGCGGGCGGCGCCCTTGCCGTCGTTCCAGACCTCCCAGTCGCGGCCGTCGCGACGTACCGCCTGCTCCAGCAGCGTGGCCCAGTCGTCGTCGGCGGGCGCCTCGGCGACGACGACCGGCAGTCGCCCGTCGGCCCGCAGCGCCGCAGCGGTGGTCCGCTGCTCGTCGTGCGGCCGCTCCTGCGGCACGACGACGGCGGGTCGACGGGCCGCGGCCACCTCGGCCAGCGCGTTCTGCCCGGCGTGGGTCACGACGACGTCGGCACGCAGCAGGGCGGGCCACGGGTCGTCGAGCCAGGTGCCGGCGTGGCCACCGAGCACCGTCCACGTCCAGCCGGGGGTGCTGCGTCGGGCGCGCTCGAGCGAGGCGTCGTCGATGCCGGGTCCACCGGTGCCCGACAGGACGGTCACCTGACGGGTGGCCGGTGGTGCGACGGCGTCCGGCTCCGGCCGGTCGTCGAAGCGGGAGAACGCGCCCACGTGCACGAGTCGTGGGTCGTCGGCGGCGACCCCCTCGACGACGCCTGCGACGTCGGCAGGCCACGGTGCGACGATGCGGTCGGCGAGGTCGAGGGCCAGCTGGTGCGGCCGGTCGGTGCGCACGCCGGGCTGCAGCATCTGCACCACGGGCACGCCGTGCAGGCGGCAGAGAGCAGCCACCTCGACCGACGTGTCCACGACGACGACGTCGGGGTCGGTCGCGTCGATCCACCGGGAGATCGTCGACATGCGCGAGCGCAGTCCGTCGTGCCCGCGAGGCACCCAGTGGAAGACGCCACCGGCGGTCGGGTCCGGCGGGAGCTCGAACGGGTCGTCGTCGGCGTCCGGGTCGAGCCCGATCCACAGCTGCGGCCAGCTGCGCGGGGCGCGCAGCGTCGACAGCCCGGTCACCTCGTGCCCGACGAGGTGGGGCAGCAGCGTCGTCGCCCGCATGACGTGCCCGTGCCCGTGGTGGTGCACGTAGTAGCCGATCATGAGGCCTCGGCCGGCCGGGTCGGGCTCGAGGCGCGGGCGTACAGCTCCTCGTAGCGGGTGACCATCCGGTGCACGGAGCAGAGCCGCACCGCGTGGTCGCGGACGGCGGCGCGGTCGAGCGCCACGGCCTCGCGGGCGGCTCGGGCGAGGTCGTCGACGTCGTCGGGCCGGGCCAGCCGCCCGGCCGAGACCCCGACC
>NZ_JAMXRU010000211.1 GCF_024124745.1 Aeromicrobium sp. CnD17-E | reverse complement strand
GCCGACACCCTCCACACCACCGGCAACACCCACGAAGCCCTCCAATGGTTCCACCGCGTCATCGCCACCGACCCCCACCACACCACCGACGCACCCCAACGCATCACCCAACTCGAACAAGAACTGGGTATCAGCGGGGACCAGCAGGACTGACGCGGCCCGAGTGATGCTGGCCTGCCTGTTCGGGCTTGGGGAGCCGGGAGCGCTCCCGGGTCGTGGGCCGGGGAGGTCGGTCGCGGCCGCCGGAGATCCAGGAGGAGGGCGGCGCCGCTAGGCCGTCGGCCAGCCCTCGCGAGGCTCCCGGACGTGCTGGCGGTACTCCTCGGCCAGCCAGCGCAGCGCCTCCCGGTGGGCGTGGTCGTCGTCGGAGGCCACCGCGCCGCCGGCGAGGCTGACGCGGTAGTCGTGCGCGTAGGCGCTCGCGGCGGTCATCGCGACGCAGGCCTGCGTCGCGACGCCGGCGAGCAGGAGGTGGTCCACGTCGTGCGCGCGCAGCACCTCGAGCAGGTCGGTGTCGAGGAAGGCGTCGTCGCGACGTTTCGTGACGAGGACCGTGTCGACGTCCGCCAGCTCGGACACCGGTCCGGCACCGTCCGTGCCCTCCAGGGCGACGGGACTGTCGTCGTCGAGCATGTTGAGTGCCCACGTGGCCGGGTCCTGTGGCAGCACCGTGCGCACCTCGACGACCGGCGCACCGTGTCGACGCGCCTGGCCGACCCACCAGTGCACGGCGGCGAGCAGCCCGGCGCGACGTCGCGCGAGGCCGGGCGTGGCGAGGAAGTCCTCCTGGAGGTCGATGAGGACGAGGGCGGTCGTGCTGCGGTCGGTGGCGGTGCGGTCGGCGTCGGGGGTCGTGGGGGTGGTCACGTCGTCGTCGTACCCACGTCGCCCGCCTGCATGCCACGGACGTCGCCGGGTACGAGGAGGGTCGCGACACCCGACGGACGGAGCAGGCATGGCGGCACGGACGAGCTGGCACGCGGAGGCGAGCCTCGCGCCGACGACACGGACCACCCTCGGCGGCATCGTCGACGACGTCGTCGTCGGTGGTGGTGTCGTCGGCCTGAGCGCGGCCGTCGAGCTCGCCCGCCAGGGACGGCGGGTGGTGCTGGTCGAGGCGCACCCCACGCTGGGAAGCGGCACGTCCGGTCGGTCGACGGGCAAGCTCAGCCTGCTCCAGGGCACACGGCTGGCGACCATCGAGTCCCACCACGGGCCGGCGACGAGCGCGCGGTACGTCGAGGCCTGCCGGGACGCACAGGGGTGGGTCGAGCAGCTGCTCGACCGCTGGGACGTCGACGTGCAGCACCGCCCGGCGGTCACCTGGGCGTCGGACGGCGACCGCACGGCCGACACGCGAGCCGAGGACGCGGCCGCCCGCCGGGCCGGGCTGCCCACCCGCTGGCAGC
>NZ_JAMXRU010000210.1 GCF_024124745.1 Aeromicrobium sp. CnD17-E | reverse complement strand
GGCGTCGAGGCCGGCCCAGCCGTCGGCGCCGACGCCCACGACGACGACGGTGCCGGAGGCGCGACGGGGGGTGCTCATGTCCGGCGAGGCTAGTGCCTGCGCACGGACGCGGCGCGCCCCGGTAGCCTGGCTCGGACAAACTGCACACGCGCGAGGTGCCCCAGACGGTTGGGGAGAATCGGGAAGCCGGTGGAAGTCCGGCACAGGGTCCGCTGCGGTGACCACCTGGAGGTGGAAGTCCGAAGACCGGCCTCGCGCCGCACCAGCCATGGCGATCGAGCGGGAGCCCTCATGCCACAGCACTACCCCTTCACCGCCGTCGTCGGCGCCGAGCCCGACCAGCTCGACGACATGGCGCTCGCCCTCGTCCTCACGACGATCTCGCCCGCGATCGGCGGGGTCCTCGTGCGCGGCGAGAAGGGCACGGCGAAGTCGACGCTGGTGCGGGCGCTCGCCGCGGTGCTGCCCCCCATCGACGTGGTGAAGGGCGACCGGTTCTCCAGCGACCCGGCCGACCCCGCGCCGCTCTCGCCCGACGGTCCGTTCGGTCCCGAGCCCGAGGCCGAGACGCGGCCCGTGCGGCTCGTCGAGCTGCCCGTCGGTGCCACCGAGGACCGTGTGCTCGGCTCCCTCGACCTCGAGCAGGCGCTCGGCAGCGGCGTCACCCGCTACGAGCCCGGTCTGCTCGCCCGCGCCCACCGGGGCGTGCTGTACGTCGACGAGGTCAACCTGCTCCACGACCACCTCGTCGACCTCCTCCTCGACGCCGCCGCGATGGGCCGCTCGACGGTCGAGCGCGACGGCGTCTCCGTCGAGCACGCCGCCCGGTTCGTGCTGATCGGCACCATGAACCCCGAGGAGGGGGAGCTGCGCCCGCAGCTGCTCGACCGCTTCGGCCTCGCGGTCGAGGTGGCCGCACCGCGCGACCCGCAGGCCCGTGCCGAGGTGGTGCGCCGCCGGCTCGCGTTCGACGCCGACCCCGCCGGGTTCGCCGCACGCTTCGCCGAGCAGGACGCCGCGCTGACGACGCGCATCCGCCGGGCGCAGGAGCTGGTGGCCGAGGTCGAGCTCGACGACGCGACGCTCGTGTCGATCGCCGAGCTGTGCGCGGCGTTCGAGGTCGACGGACTGCGCGCCGACATCGTCACCGCCCGCACCGCGGCCGCCCACGCCGCCTGGCACGGTCGCACCACGATCACGCGCGACGACGTCCGCGCCGCCGCACGACTGGCACTGCCGCACCGGCGCCGGCGCAACCCCTTCGACGAGACGGGCCTCGACGAGTCGCAGCTCGACGACCTCCTCGGCCCCGACGAGCCGCCCGCCGGTGGACCCGAGGACGGGCCCGGCGACGGTGGTCCCGAGGGTGGTCCTGACGACGGGGGGCCCGACGACGGACCCGACGGCGGACCGGACGGCGGCCCCGGCGGCGCGCC
>NZ_JAMXRU010000020.1 GCF_024124745.1 Aeromicrobium sp. CnD17-E | reverse complement strand
GACGACGCCGACCACCTCGACGCCCAGTCCGTCGCGGTCCTGCGCCACCTGGAGCGACGCGGTCTCGTCGTGGCGGCCGCGTACCGCACCGACCTCGCGGGCAGGGAGGCCCCGCGGGTCCTCAGCGGGGCGCCCGTCGTGGTCGACGCCCCGAGCCTCGCACCCTCCGCGCTGCTGTCGACGCTGCGCGAACGGCTCGGCGGGGCGGTCAGCGCCAGGCTGCTGAGCGAGGTGTTCGCCCTGTCCGGCGGCGTCGTCGGCATCGCCGGGCACCTCGTGGACGACGGCGTGTTCGACGGCTCGATCACGCAGGTCGACGGAGCGTGGGACCTGCGCGGCACGCTCGTCCCGCGCTCGCTCGACGGACTCTGGCAGGCCTACCTGCGCGAGCTGCCGGCCGCCGACTGCCACTGGCTCACCACGCTCGCGACCGCCGGGCGCTCGACCCTCGGCACCGTGCCGCCGGCGGCGCTGGACGCCGTCGACCGGCTGGAGAGCCTCGGGCACGTGCGGACGGTCCGACGGGGCGACGGCCGCGCCGTCCTGGTGGCGGCCCTGCTCGCCGACCACGTCCGCCGGACCTCCGACGCCGTGGCCCGTTCCACGTCGCCGCCGATGTGGGTACCGCCCGTCGAGCTCGACGGACCGACGCCCGACTGCGCGGTCCGACGCGTCCCGCGCGAGCTCGGCTGGCGCGCCCAGCTCGTCCGCCAGGCAGCGGCGCCGGACCCCTACGACCTCTCGACCCAGCTCGCCTCCGCCGGCACTGCGGAGGGCCCTGTCCTCGCCCGGGTCGTCGGCCTCGCGGAGCGGTCGACACGAGTCACGTCCGACGCGACCGCGCTCGCGCCGACCCTCGAGCACCTGGCGCGGCTCGACGACGGCTCCGACGACGTGCGGCTGGCGCTGGCGGCCGCCACGGCGGTCCTGGAGGTCGTGGCCGGGGTCGCCCACCGTCACGACCCACCAGCCGACGACCCACGCGCCCACCCGTTGGCCCGGGCGATGGCCTGCGAGGCCCGCCTCTACGACGCCCTCGCAGCGGGGCGGTTCGCGGCGACCGACGACGACCTCGCCCTGGCGTCGACGCTGACCGGCGAGTCCGCCGACGTCGTGCGGCTCGTCCCACGACTGCGAGGCCTGCAGGGCCTGGTGACCGCCTTCCGCGGCGACCTGCGGACGACCCGCGCCGTCGTGACGCAGAGCGTGGACGACGCGGTCGCCAGCGGTCGGCTGGACCAGGTGGCCTACCTCGGCTCGAGCGTCGGCGTGCTCCTGCTCGTCGGCGGGCAGCTCGGCCTCGCCCGCCGGTACGTCGAGACGGCGCTGGCACTCCCCTGGGAGGGCGCTGCCCAGGACAGCGTGTCCACGCCGCAGCTGGCCGCCGTCCTCTCGCTGTGGGACGACGACCCTGCGCTCGCCTCGGCGCTCCACACCTGGGCGCCCGAGGGCCCCGAGCTCGGCCCCGATCCGTACGACACGGCCGCGTGGCGGCACACCGCCGTCCTCCGCTCCTCAGGACGACCCGCGGCGGCCTCGGAGACCCTCCTGGACCACGCGCTGGAGGCCCGCCGTCGAGGATGGCTGAGCACCGCGGCGATCCTGGCCGTCCACGCCCGGGACATCTGCTCCACACCCCGATCGCAGCAGCTCGCCGAGAGCTGCTCGGCCGAGGTGGACAGCCCGCTGCTCGCCCTCTACGGGCGCGCCCTCGTCGCGCGGGACGCGTCCGACGCCGAGACGCTGGCGAGCCTGCGGACCGAGATGCTCGAGCACGGCGCCGTCGTCGGGGCGTACCGTCTGACCCTCGCCGCGTCCCGCCTGGCGCCGCCCGGTGCTCAGGCTCGTGCGCTCGCGGCGGAGCTGGCCGAGCTCCGTCGCCTGCATCCCGAGTCGGTGCTCGTGGCGGAGCGGACGACCACCGGGCCGTCGCTGACCGCCCGGGAGCGCGAGGTCGTGATGGCGGTGCTCCAAGGGCGCTCGAACGCCGAGGTCGCCCGCGAGCAGTTCGTGAGCGTGCGCACGGTGGAGTCGCACCTGCACCGCGCCATGAAGAAGCTGGGCGTGACCCGGCGCTCGGAGCTGCGCGGCCTCGTCGACCTCCTCTGACCCCGGACCGGAGGGGTCAGCGGCGCTGGTCGTCGTCCGACTGCTCCGTCTCGACGTCGGCACCGTCCGGGGACGGCTCGTCGCTCGGGCGGGTCGTCAGCGTGACACGGTCGATGCGGCGCCCGTCGACGGCGGTCACCGTCAGCCGGTACGGACCGATGTCGACCGTCTCCCCCACCTGCGGGATGTGCCCGAGCCGCTCGAGCACCAGGCCCGCGACCGTCGAGTAGTGGCCGGACTCGTGGAGCAGCTCCAGCCCGGTGAGCTCCTCCAGGTCGTCGAGGTGCATGCCGGCATCGAGGTCGTCGCCTTCCGGGGAGTGGAGCAGCTCGGCCTTCTCGGCCAGGTCGTACTCGTCACGGATCTCGCCCACGAGCTCCTCGATGATGTCCTCGAGGGTGACGATCCCGTCGGTCCCGCCGTACTCGTCGACCACGAGCGCGATGTGCACGCCCTCGCTGCGCAGCTGCGCCATCGCGGGCAGGATCCGGTTCGTGCTCGGCAGGACCGGGATCTCGCGCACGATGTCGGCCACCACCTCGGCGTCGGAGTCGGTCGGCACGGCCAGCAGGTCGCGCACGTGCACGAAGCCGATGACGTCGTCGCTGGAGCGCCGACGGGTGACCGGGTAGCGCGAGTGCGGCATGGCGAGGGCGGCGCCCGCCGCCTCGGCCAGGCTCATGCCACCGTCGAGGAAGTCGACGGCACCCCGCGGTCGCATCACCTCGCGCAGCGTCCGGTCGGTCGCCGTGAACACGTCCTGCAGGATCTGGCGCTCGTCCTCCTCGAGGCTCTCGTGCGCCCCCACCAGGTCGCGCAGCTCGTCCTCGGTCATCTCCTCGCTCGTCGCGTGCGGGTTGCCGCCGAGCAGCCGCACGACGACGTTCGTCGACAGCGACAGCAGCCAGATGACCGGCCGCATGAGCGTCGCGAAGCGCGACAGCGGCGGCGCCACCAGCAGGGCGATGGTGCCCGACTTCTGCAGCGCGAACCGCTTGGGCACGAGCTCGCCGAAGACGAGCGACAGGTAGGCGATGAGCAGCGTCATGCCGACCAGGGCGAGGCTCGACGCGGCGCCCGGGCTCAGCCCCAGTGCCTCCAGCGACGGCGCGACGTCGGGTGCGAGGGTCGAGGCACCGTAGGCGGCGGACAGGAAGCCCGCGACGGTCACGCCGATCTGGACGGCGGCCAGGAAGGTGTTGGGGTCACGGGCGAGCTCGGCGACCTTGCGACCGCGCGAGCCGCTGCGCTCCATCTGGCCGAGCTGGCTCTCGCGCAGCGAGACCAGGGCCAGCTCGGTGGCCGCGAACACGCCGCCCACGAGGACGAAGACCATGACGAGGGCCAGGTTGATCAGGGTGCCGGTGTCCATCACGACCTCCCGTCGACGGACGGGGGGAGGTCGCGGCCGGTACTCGGAGGATGGTCCACGTCGGCCAGTCTAGGGACGCGCGGCCGCGAGGGCAGCCGCCAGCCGGTCAGGCGCGGTTGTGGGCCACGGCCGCGCGCACCAGCGCGGTGAACGCGTCGGCGTCGAGCGTGTCGTCCTCGCGCAGGTCGACGGCCCGGCGCGTTCCTGCGTCGAGGCTGGCGTTGAACACGTGGGCCGGGTCCTCCAGCGACGCCCCGCGCGCGAACGTCACCTTCACCTTGTCCTTGTAGGTCTCCACGGTGCAGAGCAGCCCGTCGCACGAGAACGTCGGTACCCCGTCGGGGTTCGACGGCTTGCGCCACTTGACCTCCTCGACCGCGTCGGGCGCGGCGGCCCGCACGAGGTCGCGCACCTGCTGCACCCGGTCGGCACGCCAGTCGCTCATGGCGCGATCGTCGGCGGTCGCGGGTCCGCGGGGGCCCTCTCGTCGTCCTCGGCCACGGCCACCCGGTCGCGACCCTCGCTCTTGGCCACGTAGAGCGCGCGGTCGGCGCGGCCGATCGCCACGTCGGGGTCGTCGCCGCGGCGCGCGACGGTGAGCCCGTAGCTGACCGTCGGCAGGACGGTCCCGTCGGGCAGCGTGCCGCGCTGCAGCATCGAGCCCACCTGCTCGACCGCCGCGCGAGCCTCGTCGAGGTCGGCCTGGTCGAGGTAGAGCACGAACTCCTCGCCCCCGACGCGGCCGGCGAGGTCGCCCGGCCCGAGCGCCGACCGGCACGCGGCCGCGAACATCTGCAGCGCGAAGTCGCCGGCTGCGTGCCCGTGCACGTCGTTGACCCGCTTGAAGTGGTCGAGGTCGGCCATCACGACGACGCCGTGCACGGCGCGGCGACGGTGCGCGCGCCAGCGCTGCGACAGCTGCTGCATCAGCTCGTCACGGTTGAGCAGGCCGGTCAGGCCGTCACGCGTCGCGCGCGCCCGCAGGTCGATCGTGTCGTCGGCGTAGCTGAGCGCCGTCATGCTGAAGGACACGGTCGCCAGCATGACGGTGGTGACGAGGGTCGTGACCTGGCTGCCGAGGAACACGTCGAAGAGCCGTCCGTCCTGGCCGACTGCGAGGAAGGCGACGAAGCGCGCCAGGTAGAAGACCGCGACGCCGGTGCACATGAGCGTGAGCGAGCGCAGGATCGGTCGGTACACGCGGGCGCGCGGGCCGGGGGCGGGCAGCCGTCTCCAAGCGCGGTGCAGCTCCGTCGCCGCGAGCGCCAGGTACGTGGTCATGAGGCCGAGGAAGAACGGGCCGCCCGACCAGTCGTTGCGGCCCGGGTGGTCGAGCGCCGACGCGACCAGCAGCACGACCAGCGACGCTGCGACGAGCAGCCAGCCGACGCGCAGGCCGCTGACGGCGCGCGCACCGGCCCAGACCGAGGCGGCCCCGCCGACGATGCAGACGTTGCCGAGCGGGTTGCCCCACCACTGCTGCGACGTGCCGTCGAGGAGGTAGAGGCCGGAGCCGGCGAGGAACGCGCCGAGGGCCACGCACCACCATCCGGCGTAGGCGGACCGCGTCGACCGGTAGGCCACGAAGTAGAAGAGCGCGAGCAGCGTGACCGCCACGACGGCGAAGGAGACGCGCAACGAGACGACGTCGAGCATGCTGGCCCCTGGACGGTACGACGAAACTGCGTCGATCCTTTCACGAAACCGGGTCCGAGGTGCCGGTACCGCGCCTGCGGACCCGTCGGACGCCGTGACCTTCGCCGCACCGAGGACCCGAACGCGGGCTCGCTGCACGGCTCGTTTCGACTGCGAGCAGAGGGCAGGACGACGTTCCTGGAGGTTCCTCCAAGGACACCGATACCGCCGTTCGGCCCCCGATCGACCCGATGAGCACCTATGCTCGCCGAGGCCTCAGACAAGGGAGGCCCGCGCACGGGTGCGCTGAGTCCACCCTCTCCCGTGCGATCCGCTGAACACACCCAGGGTGGAGCGGGACCGCCGAGCAGTCCGCGCCTCCTCCGAGGCGCTCGGGGCTTACCACCACGTGTGGCGTGCACCTTCCAGCACGAGCCCGACAGGTCACGTTCCGCAAGCGTCGTGAAGGAACCACATGCGTCACGTCACGCGCGCCCTCGGCGTCGCCATGCTCCTGCTGTCCCTCTCCTTCGGCACCACCCTCGCCGCCGGCAGCGCCTCAGCGCTCACGCCGCAGGAGAACAAGAAGGTCATGAAGATCGCGAAGTCCCTGCGGGGCACGCCCTACAAGTGGGGCGGCACGTCGCGCTCGGGCTTCGACTGCACGGGCTACACCCGCTACGTCTTCCGCAAGGCCCACGTCACCACGCTCGGCCGCACCGCGGGCCAGCAGGCGAAGCAGGGCATCAAGATCTCCAAGTACCGCAAGCGCGTCGGCGACCTGATCGTCTTCTACGGCGGCAACGGCGCCTACCACGTCGGCATCTACGCCGGCGACAACACGATCTGGCACTCGCCGCGCACCGGCCAGTCGGTCAAGCGCGAGCGCATCTGGACCAGCTCCTACAAGGTCCGCCGCATGGGCTGACCCGCCCCGCAGCACCGCACCGGGCCGGTGCGCGTCCTCGACGCTCGCCGGCCCGTGCGCGTCCCGCTCTCCCGTGCTCGCTTGTGTGGGGCCCCACGCGAACGCGCAGATCCGGCGCACGGTTACGTGGGGGCGAGCCGGTCTGCGTGGGGCCCCACGCAAACGGGCCCGGGCCGGCGACCTACTCGAAGTGCCGGCGGGGGTTGTCGACGAGGATCGTCTCGACGTCGGCCTCCGTCAGACCACCCTCGAGCAGCGCCGGGATGACGTCCTCGCTGATGTGCCGGAAGTGCCAGTTCGGCGCGGCGTGGGCCTTCGCGTCGGCGCTGAAGTAGTCGATGAAGCAGTTCGCGTCGTGGGCGAGGGTCACGTGCTCGACGTACCCGCGCCGTACGAGCTCGATGATCGTCCCGACGCGCTCCTGCATCGGGTTGAACAGGTCGAGGCCGAACCGGTCCATGCCGAGCATCGACCCGGCCTCGGCCAGCCGGCAGAGGTAGTCGACGTCGTTGGTGTCGCCCGAGTGGCCGATGATCACCTTCGACAGGTCGACGCCCTCCTCCTTCAGCACCTGCTGGGCGACGAGCCCCGACTCGTTGGCCGGGTTGGTGTGCACCGTGATCGGGGCGCCCGTCTGCACGTGAGCCTGCCCGACGGCCCGCATGACGCGCTCGACGCCAGGCGTGAGGCCGGCGAGCTCGATGGCGCACTTGAGGATGCCCGCCCGCACGCCGGTGCCGGCGATGCCCTCCTGGATGTCCTGCACGAACATCTCGGTGAGCGGCTCGGGCATGTCGACCAGGAGGCCCGGCCCGCGGTGCTCGAACTGGTGGGGCACGTCGTTGTAGGTGTAGAGCCCGGTGGCCACGACGATCTGCAGGTCGACCTGGGCGGCGATGCGCTGGATGCGGGGGATGTAGCGTCCGAGCCCGAGCACGGTCGGGTCCATGATCGAGTCGATGCCGAGTCCCTTGAGCTCGGTGAGCTTCTCCACGGCGTCGCGGATGCGCTCCTCCTCGTCCCAGTCGTCCTGGTAGTTCTGGTTGTACTCGGTGTTCAGCACGAATACGTGCTCGTGGACGAGCGTCCGGCCCAGCTCGCTGGCGTCGATCGGTCCGGTCACGGTCTGGACGGTGGTCATCGGGGTCCCTTCGGAGTTGAACTCAGGTTCAGGTCCAAGCTGGGGTACAGCGTGTCCCAGGTCACAGGTCACCGTCAAGCAGCCGATGCCACGGGCTCACTTGAATCCGGATTCAGGTTCATCTACGCTGCGGGGACCTGACCCGAGGAGCACCCCGACCATGACCACGACCCCCGCCGTCCCCCGTCCCACGTCGATCCAGGAGCTGCAGGACCTCGTCGGTTCCGACCTCGGCCCGACCGCGTGGCACGACATCACGCAGGAGCGCGTCGACGCGTTCGCGGAGCTGACCGGCGACCACCAGTGGATCCACGTCGACCCGGCGCGCGCCGCCGACAGCGCGTTCGGCGGCACCATCGCCCACGGGCTGTACAGCCTCTCGCTCGGCCCCCGGTTCATGGAGGACCTGATGGCCTTCGACGGGTTCGCCCACAGCCTCAACTACGGCTACGAGAAGGTGCGCTTCCCGGCGCCGCTCCCGGTGGGCTCCCGCATCCGCATGCACGCCACGGTCGTCTCGGTCGACGACGTCGGCGGCGGGTCGGCCCACATCGTCACGCGCCAGACGTTCGAGCGCGAGGGGTCGGACAAGCCGATCTGCGTCGCGCACTCGGTCGGTCGCTTCACCGAGTACCCCGGGGGCAGCGGCCGATGACCGTCGCACGGCAGGTCCGCCTGCGCGCCCGCCCCGTCGGACTGCCCGACGCCGACACCTGGGACGTGGTCGACTCCGAGCTCCCCGCGCTCGGCGACGGCGAGGTGCTGGTCCGCGTGACGCACCTGTCCCTCGACCCCGCCATGCGCGGCTGGTTGAACGACGTCCGCTCCTACGTGCCGCCCGTCGGCGTCGGCGAGGTCATGCGCGCGTTCGGCGTCGGCACGGTCCTGGAGTCCCGCTCGCGCGAGCACGCGGTCGGCGACGCCGTCAGCGGTCTCACCGGCGTGGCCGACCACGCCGTCGTGCGCGGCAGCGACCTCTCCCCCGTCGACCTCGACGCCGCCCCGGCTCCCACGTGGCTCGGCGCACTCAGCATGCCCGGTCTCACGGCCTGGTTCGGCCTGTTCGACGTCGCCCGAGCGCAGCCCGGGGAGACCGTGCTCGTCTCCGGGGCAGCCGGAGCCGTCGGCAGCGTGGTCGGCCAGCTCGCCAAGGCGCACGGCTGCCGTGTGATCGGCGTCGCCGGCGGCCCGGAGAAGACGCGCTGGCTCACCGAGGAGCTGGGGTTCGACGCCGCGATCGACTACCGCGAGGGAGCCGTGCACCGCGCCGTGCGCGCCGTCGCGCCGGGTGGCGTCGACGTCTACTTCGACAACGTCGGCGGCGAGGTGCTCGACAGCGCGCTGCGCACGTTGCGTCGCGGCGCGCGCATCGCGCTCTGCGGCGCGATCTCCACGTACAACGCCACGGAGCCGGCCCCCGGCCCGGCGCACTACATGTCGCTGCTCGTCAACCGGGCCTCGATGACCGGCTTCGTGGTCTTCGACTACGAGGACCGCTATCCCGAGGCGATCGCCGACCTCTCGGCTCGGCTGCGTGACGGCTCGCTCGTGGCGCGCGAGACCGTGGTGCGCGGCGGCGTGGACGCCTTCGGGGACACGCTGCTCATGCTGTTCGACGGCGGGAACACCGGCAAGCTGGTGCTCGAGCTCTGACTCAGCGGGGAGTCGTGAGTCCGAGGGCGTTGGCCCACAGCCGGGTCGACGTCTCGACGAGGTCGTCGACGGGCCAGTCCTCACCCAGCGCGAAGCTCGAGTAGGCCAGCCGGCTCACCATGCCCGAGAGGGCGCGCGAGGTCATCATCGGGTCGAGGGTGGCGTCGACGCGACCGTCCTGCTGGAGCTTCTCGATGCTCTTCGCGTTGCGCCGGGCGAACGCCTCGCCGCGTTCGAGCCGGCGCCGACGGAAGTCCTCGTCGATCGTCGCCACCTGCTCCTGGAGCCGCATCAGCCGACCGTTGCGCTTGTACGTCTCGAAGTAGGCGCGGTTGCTGGCCTCGATCACGGCGACCGGGTCGTCGGCGTCGTCGACGCGGGGCATCCCCGGGTGCAGCATGTCGTCCTGGGCCGCCTCGAGCACGGCCGTGAACACCTCCTCCTTGGAGGTGAAGTAGGTGTAGAAGGTGCCGATGGAGCACTTCGCCTCGGCGGTGATGTCGGTGAGCCGCGACGCCAGGAACCCGTCGCGCTCGAAGACGGTGCGGGCGGCGGCCACCAGGGCGGCACGGGTGCGCACACCACGTGCCGTGGTGGGCGGCTCCTTCATGCCCGAGGTGTCCGCGAGGGCCGGCACCTCGTCGAGGCGCTCCGCCGCGGATCTGTCGGTCATGGTGCTGTTCTAACGAACGAGGGTCCGAGGTGCAAGGCGGCCCGGCCGAGCCGGGCCGCCTCCTCGCTCATGCGCCGTCCGCGACGTCGACCGCCTCGAGCACCCGCACCACCGGCGGCGCGGCGAGCAGGTCGGCGAGCTGGGCCGAGGTCCGCTGGAAGTGCTCGGCGGCGCCGTGCGCCTTCAGCGCGTCGACCGACGCCCAACGTTCCACCATGACCACCTCGTCGGGCCGGCGCCTGACCCGGTGCAGGTCGTAGCGCAGGCACCCGTCCTCGACCCGGACCGTCGCGAGCGAGGCCCGCAGCACGGCGACGAGCTCGTCGCCGCGACCCTCCTGGGCCTCGAGGGTCGCCACGACGTCGAGCGCGCTCATCGCACGACGACCGGGTTCACGGGGGCGCCGGTGCCGCTCACGATCTTGAGCGGCGCGGCGGTGTAGAGGAAGGTCCAGCGCTCGTCGGCGGCGCACGCTGCCGCGAGGTCCTCGAGCCACGCGATCTCGGTGAACGCCACCCCGAGGTTGCGCATGAGCGCGCTGTGCAGCGGCAGGGTCACGCCCGACGACGGCTCCACCGTGACCTCGTTGGCGATGGTGTCGGTGACGAGGTTCGGGATCTCCATGTCCTGGAACCACTGCACGAGCTCCGGGCTGTAGGTCAGGCCGGGCTCGAGGAAGCCGTCGTAGAACTCCTCGGCGGACTGACGGTAGAACGAGCCGATGAAGCCGGTGCGGACGACCAGCACGTCGTGCTTCTCGATCGTGCAGCCCTGCGCGCGGGCGACGTCGAGCAGGTCCTCGTGGGTGAACGTCTCGCCCTTGTCGAGCGCGGCCTTGCCGCGGTGCCGGGCCACGTCGAGCAGCACGCCGCGCCCGACCACGCCGCGCTCGGCGATCGGCAGCACCGACGCCTTCTGCATCGCGCCGTCGGTGGTGGTGGCGTCGTAGCCGTTCCAGATCTGCCCGTCGTACCAGACGTGGCCGAGGGAGTCGTACTGCGTCGACGCCTGCAGGTACATCGTCGCGACGTCGTCGGAGTAGTGCGCGCCGCCGGGCGTCTCCACACCCTCGCCGCGCTGGAAGAAGCCCTCGTCCATCACGTTGGAGCGCTGGATGCCCTCACGGCCGGGCCACACCGGGTCGCCCGCCGGGTCGCCCATGCGCACCTGCAGGGTGAACACCTCCCCGGAGCGGACCTCGGCCACGCCGCGCAGCACCTCGGCTCTCGTCAGGTAGTTCAGCGAGCCGACCTCGTCGTCCGGCCCCCACTTGCCCCAGTTCCTGGGCGAGTCCTTCAGGAAGTCGCCCACGTACGGCGTCTCGGTCATGTCTGCTCCTTCGGTGCGTGCGGGTCGGTGGTGGTCAACGGTCGAGCCCGGCGGTCTCGGCGACCGCCCAGGCGCGCTCCACGAGCTGCTCGATCGCCTCGGGGGCCGGTGGCCCGCCGTCGGCGGCGTTGCGCGGGTCGTCGAGCGCCCGACGCAGGACGCCCTCGGCGATGACGGCGATCTTCCAGAGCCCCAGCGCGTGCCAGTAGTCGAGGTCGGCGCGGTCGCGGCCCGACGCCTCCAGGTAGGTGGTGGCCAGCTGCTCGCGGGTGGCGAAGCCCGGCCGTGCCGACGCCGCGAACATCAGCGTCGGCCCGTCGCCCTCCTCGGGCCAGTAGGCGAGCAGGCTGCCGATGTCGGCGAGCGGGTCGCCGAGCGTGCTGAGCTCCCAGTCGAGCACGGCACGCACGTCGCCGAGGTCCGGGTCGAGGATGACGTTGCGCAGGTGGAAGTCGCCGTGCACGAGCGCGACCGTGCGGCCGTCGTGGGACGACGGTTCCGGGGCCCGCCGACGCAGCAGCTCGGTCATCGCGTCCAGGCGCGGCAGGTCCCGCGTGCGCGAGGCCTCCCACTGGCGCGACCATCGCTTCAGCTGGCGCTGCGCGTAGGGCGCCCGCGAGGCGAGGTCACCGAGGCCCACCTCGTCGACGTCGACCTCGTGCACGGCAGCGAGCGTCCGGGCGAGCGACGGTCCGATGGCCGCGCGCAGCGACGTGTCGAGCTCGTGGGCGGTCTCCTCGCGGTCGACCACGAGGCCGTCGACGTGCTCCATCACGACGACCGGCGTCTCGGCGAGCGTCGGGTCGACGTAGCGGCCGAGCACCCGCGGGACCGGGACGGACGTGTCGCCCAGCGCCGCGAGGATCCGGTGCTCGCGCAGCACGTCGTGCGCCGACGCGAGCAGCTCGCCCCGTGGCGGACGGCGCACGATCCACCGGTGCCCGCCCTCGTCGGACACCAGGTAGGTCAGGTTGGACTGCCCGCGGCCGACACGGACGGCACCGAGCACGCCGTCCACCTCGAGGCCGTCGGCACGGAGCAACCCAGCCAGCACCGCGAGGTCCAGGGCCGGGGCGTCCGTGGCCTGGCGGGGGTCGGTCGTGGTCACGTCAGCCGCCCTGGGCCGCGAGCCGGTCGAGGGCCGCGCCCGCGCCGATCATCTGGCCGCCGTCGATGACCAGGGTCTCGCCGGTGATCCACGACGCGGAGGGCGACGCGAGGAACGCGATGGACGCGCCGACGTCGGCGGGCTCGCCGATGCGCCCGAGCGGGGTGCGCTCGTCGACGGCGGCCTCGTGCTCCTTCCAGAGCGCCTCCGCGAGGCGCGTGCGCACCACGCCCGGCGCGACGGCGTTGACCCGGATGGTGGGGCCCAGCTCGATCGCGAGCTGCTTGGTCAGGTGGATCAGCGCCGCCTTCGACACGTGGTAGACGCCCAGGTCGGGGCCGACCGACAGCCCACCGATGGAGGCGGTGTTGACGATCGACCCGCCGTGCTCGCCCATCCAGGCGTCGACCACGAGCCGCGACCAGAGGATCGGGCCCCAGAGGTTGACGTCGAGCGTCTTGGCGAACCGTCCGTGGTCCTGCCGCAGCACGGGCCCGTAGGCCGGGTTCGTGCCCGCGTTGTTCACGAGCACGTCGACGCTGCCGAAGCGTTCCACCGTGCGGTCGACGCAGGCGCGCGCGAGGTCCTCGTCGGTCACGTGCGCGCCGACGCCCATCGCCCGCGGGCCGACGGAGGCGGCGGCCTCGGCGGCCGCCTCCTCCGTCCGCGCCGTGAGCACGACGTTCGCGCCCGCGTCGTGCAGGGCCGCGGCGGCGGCGAGGCCGATGCCGCGGGACGCCCCGGTGACGATCGCGGTGCGCCCGTCGAGCGAGCCGGTCACTTCTTCTTGTTCCAGTCCGCGTCGATGCGCCGCAGCTCGACCTGCGCGAGCGTGCGCTTGTGCACCTCGTCGGGGCCGTCGGCCAGGCGCAGCGTGCGCTGGTGGGCGTAGAAGCTGGCGAGCGGGAAGTCGTCGGTGATCCCGCCGCCACCGTGCACCTGGATGGCCCGGTCGATGATCTTCAGCGCCACCTGCGGCGCCGCGACCTTGATGGCTGCGATCTCCACGCGCGCCTTCTGGTTGCCGACCGTGTCCATCAGCCACGCGGTCTTGAGCGTCAGCAGACGGATCATCTCGATCTCGATGCGCGCCTCGGCGATCCAGTCCTGGATGTTGGAGCGGTTCGCGACCGGCTCGCCGAAGGTGACGCGGCTCTGCGCCCGCTGGATCATGAGGTCGAGCGCACGCTCGGCCATGCCGATGGAGCGCATGCAGTGGTGGATGCGGCCGGGCCCGAGGCGGGCCTGGCTGATCATGAAGCCGTCGCCCTCGCCCGCCAGCAGCGCCGTCTTGGGCACCCGCACGTCCTCGAACAGGATCTCGGCGTGGCCCTCGCGGTCCATGTAGCCGAAGACCGGCAGACCGCGGACGATCGTGATGCCGGGGGTGTCGAGCGGGACGACCATCATCGACTGCTGACGGTGGGTCGCGGCGTCGACATTCGTCTTGCCCATGACGATGAGCACCTTGCAGTTCGCGTGCAGCGCGTTCGAGGCGAACCACTTGCGTCCGTTGAGCACGTACTCGTCGCCGTCGGCGTCCATCCGCAGCTGCACGTTCGTGGCGTCGGAGCTGGCGACCTCGGGCTCGGTCATGCAGAAGGCCGAGTTGATCTCGCCGGCGAGCAGCGGCTTGAGCCACCTCTCCTTGTGCTCCTCGGTGCCGAAGAGCTCGAGCACCTCCATGTTGCCGGTGTCGGGGGCGTTGCAGTTGATGGCCTCGGGAGCGATGTAGGGGCTGCGGCCGGTGATCTCGGCGAGCGGCGCGTAGTCGAGGTTGCTCAGACCGGGCGAGCCCCAGTCCTCGCGCTCGTGCGGGTGGAAGAGGTTCCAGAGGCCGCGCTTGCGCGCCTCGGTCTTGAGCTCCTCCAGGATCGGCGGGTGGAAGTTCGGGTTGCCCGACTCCGCCATCTGCGCCGCGTAGATGGACTCGGCGGGGTAGATGTAGTCGTCCATGAACTCCAGGAGCTTCTCCTGGTACTCCACGGACCTCTGGCTCGGTGCGAACTCCATCAGATCTCCTTCGTCAGCGGTGCGAACACCGGGGGGCGCCGCTCGGTGAAGCTGGCGACACCCTCGGCGACGTCGGAGCCCCGGAAGGACTCGCGCATCAGGGTGTCGGCCGACCGCACCGACTCGGCGAAGCCGCGCTCGGCGTCGAGCAGCAGCTGGGTCTTGATCGTGGCCATCGACCACGGGGAGCAGGACGCCGCGAGGCCCTGGGCGTAGGCGACGGCGCGCTCGACGAGCTCGTCGGCGGGCACGAGGTGCTCGACGAGGCCGATGCGGGCGGCCTCCTCGCCGTCGACCCGCCGTCCGGAGAGCAGCAGGTCGCTCGCCCGGCCGTGCCCGACGAGCCGCGGCAGCAGCCAGGCCATGCCGTACTCGGCCACCAGCCCGCGCTGGGCGAAGGCGGTGAGGAAGACGGCTCGGGGCGAGGCGAACCGTACGTCGGCGTAGAGCGCCTCGACCATCCCGAGCCCGGCGGCGGCACCGTTCACGGCGGCGACCAGGGGGGTCCGCAGCGTGAGCGGCAGGTGCCGCGGGTGCGGACGGTCGATCTGCTCGTCGGTGGCCTCGCCCACCCCGGCGAGGTCGTCCATGTCGGCGCCGGCGCAGAAGCCACGACCGGCGCCCGTGACCACGATCGCGCGGACGTCGGGGTCGGCGTCGGCCTCGAGCAGGGTGCCGTAGTAGGCGTCCTCCAGGGCGTTCGTCCACGCGTTGAGCCGCTCGGGGCGGTGCAGCGTCAGCAGCAGGACGCCGCCGTGGCGCTCCGCGAGCACGAGCTCCTCGCGCTGGGCTGCGGGCCGGTCCGTCATGGTCGTCATCCTAACATGAATCCGAGTTCAAGTTCAGAAAGTGTGTCAGTGCGCCGCCGCCGCCCGGTGCCGGGCGAGCGACCCGACCCCGACGCCGAGGATGAGCAGCAGACCCTGGAACAGGTACTGCCAGTAGGTCTCGAGACCGATCAGCGCGATGGCGTTGAAGCCGACCGAGACCGTGATGACGCCGACGAGCGTGCCGATGATGTGGAACTCCCCGTCGCGGAGCACCGCCGAGCCGAAGAACGCCGCGGCGAACGCGGCCAGCAGGTAGGTGTCGCCGCCGGAGACCGCCGCGCTGCCGGTGCGCGAGGCGAGCAGGAGACCCGTCAGGGCGGCGCAGATGCCGCAGATGACGAACGCGACGACGCGGACCCGGTCGACGCGGATGCCCGACAGCTGGGCCGCCACCGGGTTGCCGCCCACGGCCTGCATCGACTGGCCGAGCACGGTGCGGTTCAGCACGAACCACAGGACGGCGGCGAGCCCGAGCATGATGAACACCGGGTACGGGATGCCCAGGAAGCGCCCGAGCGTGATCTGGATGAACGGCGCGGGATCGGTCAGGCTGACCGGCAGGCCACCGGCGACCGCGTAGTTGACGCCGACGGCGACCGTGCCGATGCCCAGCGTCGCGACGAGCGCGTTCACGTTGAGCAGCGTGACCACCAGGCCGTTCGCCAGGCCCACCACGGCGCCGATGACCACGGCCAGGCCGAACGCCACCGGGATCGAGACGTCGTGGCTCACCATCGCGGTGCACGCCAGCACGCCCGACAGGCTCGCCACGTTGCCGATGCTGAGGTCGAACTCCCCCGTGACGAGCGCGAAGGTCAGGCCCATCGCGATGATCGCCGACAGGGCGCTCTGGTTGAGGATGTTGATGAAGTTGTCCCAGGTCGCGAAGGTCTCCGGCTCCAGGGCGCTCGTGCCGACCACGAGCAGCGCGAGCACGAGGAGCGCGCCGTAGCGGCCGAACCAGCGCCACACCCGCGCACGGCGCGGCGGGGCCTGGAGGACGGGGACGTCGACGAGTGCAGCGGTCATGACGGGTCCTGTTCTGTCGTGCCGAGGTGCTCGGTGGTCCCGAAGCACAGCGAGGTGAGGTGGTCCTTCGTGGCCCGCGAGGCAGGCACCGAGTGGGTGAGCGCTCCTTCGCGCATGACGACGACGCGGTCGCAGATGGCGAGCTCGTCGAAGTCGCTGGAGATCATGAGGATCGACGTCCCGGACGCGGCGAGGTCGCGGATGATGTCGTAGATCTCGCCGCGGGCACCGACGTCGACGCCGACGGTGGGCTCGTCGAGGATCAGGAGCCGGGGACCGGTCAGCACGCACTTGCTGACCACGACCTTCTGCTGGTTGCCGCCGCTGAGGTGCCCGACCGCGTCGTGCACCGACGACGTCTTGACCCCGAAGCGGCTGACGGCGTCGCGCGCGGTGGCCGCGGCCCGTCGGGGGCTGAACGTGCCCAGCCGGCGTCGCGGGTCGCGCATCGAGGCCATGGTGATGTTCGAGGCGACCGAGCTGCGCAGCACCAGCCCCTGCGAGCGTCGCTCCTCGGGCACGAGCGCGACGCCGGCCTTGATGCCGTCGGACGGGGAGCCCGGACGGTACGGCCGCCCGTCGAGCGTCATGCTGCCCGCGTGCGCGGCGTCGGCGCCGATGAGCAGTCGCGCCAGCTCGGTGCGCCCCGCGCCGACGAGCCCGGCGACACCGAGGATCTCGCCCTCGTGGATCGTCAGGTCGACGTCGCGCACCCGGGGCTCCCGGGTCAGGCCCGACGTCCGGAGCAGCACGGGCGCGGCGGTCGGGTCGGTGTCGGTGACGCGGTGGGTCAGGTCCTCGACGTCGCGGCCGACGATGTGCCGCGTGAGGCTCGCGACGTCGAGGTCGCGAGCCGCGTAGCTGCCCACCAGGCGGCCGTTGCGCAGCACCGTCACGTCGTCGCTGACGTGCAGCACCTCCTCGAGCCGGTGCGAGATGTACAGGATCCCGACACCGTCGGCGGTGAGCTCGTCGACGATGCCGTAGAGCCGGTCCGCCTCCTCCTGCGTGAACGAGGCCGTCGGCTCGTCCATGGCCACGATGCTCGCGTCGCGCATCAGCGACCGGGCGAGCGAGACCATCCAGCGGTCGGAGACCGAGAGCTGCTCGACCTTGGCGTCGAGCGGCACGGAGTACCCGATGCGGTCCATGACGGCGAGGGCCTTGCGACGCAGGCCGCGCAGGTCGAGCACCCCGGTGCGGCGGGGGTGGTCGGCTCCCATCGCGATGTTCTGCAGCGCGGTGAACTTGGGCACCAGGTTGAGCTCCTGGTGGATGAAGCTGAGGCCGAGCCGGGTCGCGTCGCCCGGGCTGGCGACGGTCTCCTCCTGGCCGCGGACGCGGATGGTGCCGGCGTCGGCGCTCTCCACCCCCGCGAGGATGCGCACGAGCGTCGACTTGCCTGCGCCGTTGGCCCCGCAGAGGGCGAGGACGCGACCCGGGTGCAGCGTGATGGACACGTCCTCGAGGGCCTGGTGGCCGCCGAACTGCTTGGAGATGCCGGACATCTCCAGGCAGGGCGGATCGGTCACCGTCGGCGCCGTCGGACCGTCGAGCGGGGTCGTCTCGACCATGAGGGACTCCTGGGGGTGCTCGGTCGGGGTCGGGCCGGCAGGCCGGACCCTCGAGGACGTGTCGGTCATCGGACTACTTCGTCGCGTCGGGGTTGTCGGCCAGGAACTGCGTGACCGTGTCGGTCGTGACGAGGATGTTCGGCAGCTCGACCTCCTGCGGCTTCGCGTCGACGCCGCCCTCGATGAACTCCGGCACCATGTCGGCGAACTTCTTGCCGGCCTCGGGCACCTGCAGGAAGACGGTGGCGCGCATGTCGCCCGCCTCGACCGCCTTGATGGCGGCCGGGGTGCCGTTGATGCCGTAGATCTTCACGTCGTCGCGCCCCGCCGACTTCGCCGCGGAGACCGCGCCGAGCGCCGGGTCGTCGAAGCAGCCCCAGATCGCGAGCGGTGTCGAGCCCTTCGGGTGCTTGGCCAGCCAGGCCTGCGCGAACTGCGTCCCACCCTCGACCTGGCCGGGGATCGGCACCTCGTTGCGGGTGACCTTGATGTCGGTGCTCTTCAGCGCGTCGTCGAGCGCCTCCTCGCGACCGATGCACGGCAGACCGCTCTTGTAGCCCATGACCAGCAGCTCGCCCTTGCCGCCCATGTCCTCCACGAGCTGCTTCGCGACCGGCGCGCCGACCGCGACGCCGGAGTCGAGGTTCGCGGTGATGCCGTCCGTGGTGCCGCCGGAGATCGAGACGACGGGGATGCCCGCGGCCTTCGCGGCCTGCGCGCCGGCCGTCAGCGTCTTGCTGTCGAAGACGGCGGTGACGATGAGGTCGACCTTCTTCTGCACGAAGTCCTGCATGGCGCCGTTGGCCTTCTCGACCGCACCCTGGGGGTCGACCGCGGTGGTCTTCCAGCCCTTGGCCTCGGCCTCCTCGCGGAACGCCGCGATGGCCGCCTCCGAGGTCTCCTCGCTCGAGGCGAACTTGACGATGCCGATCGTGTAGGCGTCGTCTCCTCCGCCGCCACCGCTGCCACCGGTGTCCCCGCTGCCGCAGGCGGCGGTGACGACCAGCGCCGCCGTTGCCACCAGGCCGAGGCCGAAGCGTCGAACGTTCATGTGTCCTCCTGAGAGTGGTCGCCCGGGCGGGCGGACCTGTGCTGGGTGGACCGGCCGGGTGGCCGCTCCGGGGTGGTGCTGTTCCCCCCTCGATCACCGCAGTGCGGCGGTCCTCCTCACGTCGACCCCGAGCAGCTGCGAGAGCTGCTCGGCGGTCTCCTCCGCGGTGCGGTGCACGACGCCAGCCATCCCGAGACGCTCGGCAGCGACGATGTTCTGGGCGAGGTCGTCGACCATGACGACCTCCCGCGGTGCGACGCCGAGGCGCTCGCACCCGATCTCGTAGAGCCGTCGCGACGGCTTGCGGACGCCCTCCTGGCCGGAGATGGTCACGGCGTCGAAGAGAGCCGGCAGGTCGTAGCCGGCGTAGCAGTCACGGCCCAGGGAGTTCGAGACGAGACCGACGGGCACGCCTGCGGCCCGCAGGTCGGCGACGACGTCGAGCATGGCCGCGTCGGGTCGCAGGCCCGACTGCAGCCCGGCGACGAGTCCCTCCGCCGCGACCTCGACGCCGTGGGCGTGCAGCCGCTCGGCGAGCCCCGCCTCGAAGCCGTCGTGGTCGAGCCGTCCCTCCTCGTGGTCGACGAGGAGCTGCTTGGCCTCCGCGTCACCGCCGCCGAGCAGCCGCAGCAGGAGGCCGCGGTCACCGCTGATCCGCTCGCTGTGGTCGCCGAACGCGTCGAGCACGCTCGTCGTCAGCACCCCGCCGAAGTCGAACAGGGCCGCCCGGCAGCGGGGCGTCGCCGCGCCGCTCATGCGAGCGTGTCCTGGTAGCGGCGCATGCCGGCGAGCCAGCGGTCGTAGTCGGAGGCCTTGCGCCGGTAGAACTCCAGCACCTCCGGGTGAGGCAGCACGAGGAAGCGCTCGTCGTCGATCGCGTCGAGCACGACGTCGGCGACGTCGAGCGGCTCGAGCACGCCGCCCGCCTCGGTGACCGCTCTCGCACCTTGACGCGCGGTCGGGTCGTCGGAGTCCGCGCCGCCGGTGAGCATGGCGGTGTTCACCCCCATCGGGCACAGGCAGCTGACGGCGACGCCTCGGGTGCCGTAGGTGACCGACAGCCACTCGGCGAAGGCCACGGCAGCGTGCTTGGTGACCGAGTACGTCGGCGAGCCGATCTGCGTCAGGAGCCCGGCGGCCGACGCGGTGCTCAGGAAGTAGCCCCGACCCCGCTCGAGCCAGCCCGGCACCAGGAGCCGGGCCGCGCGCACGTGCGCCATGACGTTGACGTCGAGCGAGGTGCTCCAGTCGTCCTCGGAGGACTCCAGGCCCTGCCCGAGGCCGACCCCGGCGTTCGCGACGTACAGGTCGACGGGGCCGAAGCGCTCGACGGCGAGGTCGAGCACGGCCCGCACGTCGGCCTCGAGCGAGCAGTCACCCGCCAGGCCCGCCACCCGGTCCGCGCCGTGTGCCTCCAACGTGGCGACGGCCGCCGCGGTGCGCGCGGCGTCGAGGTCGGTGACGACCACCTGGGCCCCGTGCTCCAGCAGCCTCTGCGCGACGGCCAGGCCGATGCCTCCTGCCGCGCCGGTGACGACCGCGACGCTCCCCTCGACCTTCATGCGCCGACCTCCGCGGTGCGGATGGCGTCGCGGTCGATCTCGCGCTTCAGGATCTTGCCCGTCGCGCCCTTCGGCAGGGTGGTGACGAACTGGTAGAGCCGGGGCACCTTGTAGGCCGACAGCTGGACCTTGGCCCAGGCGCGCAGCTCCTCGCCGGTCAGCTCCGCGCCCTCGCGCAGGGCGACGACCGCGGCGACCTCCTCGCCGAAGTGTGCGTCGGGGACGCCGACCACGGCCACCTCGACGACGTCGGGGTGCTCGTACAGCACCTCCTCGACCTCGCGGGGGTACACGTTGTAGCCACCGCGGATGATCAGGTCCTTCGCCCGGTCGACGATGCTGAGGTAGCCCTCGGCGTCGAGCCGGCCCAGGTCGCCGGTCTTCAGCCAGCCGTCCTGCAGGTCGGCGGCCGTGGCGTCGGGCCGGTTGCGGTAGCCCTTCATGATCGTCGGGCCCTTGAGGAAGACCTCGCCGACGACGTCCGGCTCGACGACCGCGCCGAGCGGGTCGCGGACCTCGATCGCGGTGCCGGGCAGGGCCGGTCCGACGGTGCCCGCCTTCTGGGGCCGGTTGATGTCGTTGAACGTGGCCGCGCCGGTCGACTCGGTGAGGCCGTAGCCCTCCAGGATCGTGCAGCCGAACCGGTCGCGGAAGGCACGCATGACCTCCACCGGCAGCGACGCGCCGCCGGACGTGGCCAGTCGGAGCTGCTCGAAGTCCGACGGGCCGAACGCGTCGGTCGCGGCGTGCAGCATCGCGTTCCACATCGTCGGGACGCCGGCGAGGACCGTCAGGCGGTCGCGGCGGACCATCTCCAGCATCGCGGTCGGCTCGAAGGGCGCGAGCAGCGAGAGCGAGGCGCCGGTGACCAGCACCGTGTTCATGACGACCGCCTGGCCGTACACGTGGAAGAGCGGGAGGCCCGTGCCGAAGCGGTCCTCCGCCGTCAGGTTGAGCACGGGCAGGAAGGAGTCGGTGGTGTCGATCAGGTTGGCCGCGGTGAGCTCCACGCCCTTGGGACGGCCGGTGGTGCCGGAGGTGTAGAGGATGATCGCGGTGTCGTCGGGCGCGTGGTCGTGCGCGACCGCCAACGGCTCGGCGTCGAAGCTCGCGCCGTCCTCGACGCGCCAGAACGCGAGGCCTCGCTCGGCAGCGGCGGCGGACGCCGCGGTGTCGCACTCGTGCCAGGCCAGCACCAGCGACGCCTCCGCGTCGTCGAGCACGTAGCCGATCTCGGCCGCGGTGGCCATGGTGTTCATCGTGATGACGCTGACGCCGACGGCGTGCAGGCCCAGGTAGACCACGGGGAACTCCAGGACGCTCGGGGCGATGAGCACCACCCGGTCGCCGGGGCGCAGACCCGCGGCGGTCACGGCGCCGCCGACGCGAGCACTCGCCTCCCGGAGCTCGCCGTAGGTCAGGTCGCCCCGACCGGAGCGCACCGCCATCCGCTGCGGGTCGCGCTCGGCGTTGGACCAGACCGTCGCTGCCACGTTCACCATTGCGTCCTCGTCTCCTTGCCGTCGATGTGACCGGTCTCACGTGACCTGGCTCACGTCGAGCAACGTACTTGAACCCGGGTTCAGGTTCAAGTACGTTGCCGGGAAATCTTCCGAGAGTCCGTCCGACAGGAGCCCCCGTGCCCAGAGCAGCGATCGTCGCCACCGCCCGCACCCCGATCGGCAAGGCGTACCGCGGCGCCTTCAACGACACCCCCGCCGTCGAGCTCGCGGGCCACGCCGTCCGCCACGCGGTGGAGCGCGCCGGCGTCGACCCGGCCGAGGTGGAGGACGTGGTGATGGGCTGCGCGATGCCCGAGGGCGCCTCGGGGTTCAACGTCGCCCGGCAGGCCGCACTCCGCGCCGGACTGCCCGTGTCGGTGCCCGGCTCGACCGTCGACCGCCAGTGCTCGTCGGGCCTCATGGCGGTCGCGATCGCGGCCAAGCAGATCCTGGTGGACGGGCAGAAGGTCGCGGTCGGGGGCGGGGTCGAGTCGATCTCGCTCGTCCAGAACGAGCACCTGAACACCCACCGCGCCGGTGACCCCTGGCTGCGCGAGCAGGTGCCGGGGCTGTACCTGCCGATGCTGCACACCGCCGAGAACGTCGCCTCGCGCTACGGCGTCAGCCGCGAGCGCCAGGACGAGATGGGGCTGCAGTCGCAGCGGCGCGCGGCCGCCGCCCAGGAGGCCGGCCACCTCGCCGAGGAGATCGCCCCGATCACGGTGCACACCCTCCGCACCGACAGGGCCACCGGTGGGACCTCGCGGGTCGAGGTGACCGTCTCGGCCGACGAGGGCGTGCGCGCCGGCACGACCGCGGACGGGCTGGCCGGGCTCCGCACCGTGCTGGAGCCCGGTGACGTGACCGCGCACCCGACGGTCACGGCGGGCAACGCGTCCCAGCTCAGCGACGGCGCGTCGGCCAACGTCCTGATGGACGCCGACCTCGCGGCCTCCCGGGGCATCGAGCCGCTCGGCTACTACGTCGGCATTGCGGTCACCGGGTGCGAGCCCGACGAGATGGGCATCGGTCCGGTCGCGGCGATCCCCCGACTGCTGGACCAGCACGGCCTGACGGTCGGCGACGTCGGCGTGTGGGAGCTCAACGAGGCGTTCGCCTCCCAGGCGGTGCACTGTCGCGACGTGCTCGGCATCGACCCCGAGCGGATGAACGTCGACGGCGGAGCCATCGCCCTCGGACACCCCTACGGCATGACTGGGTCGCGCGCCGTCGGCCACGCGCTGCTCGCCGGCCGCCGACTCGGTGCCCGCTGGGCCGTGGTGACGATGTGCGTCGGAGGCGGCATGGGCGCCGCTGGACTCTTCGAGGTCGCCCCCTGACCTCCCGCCCGCGCCGCGCCCGAGCCCGGCCCCCGGCCTGCTCACCCGTGCGCGTTTACGTGGGGCCCCACCCGAACGCGCAGATCCGGCGCACGGTCACGTGGGGGCGAGCCGGTTTGCGTGGGGCCCCACGCAAACGGGCCCGTCCGGCGCCCTGCGCTCAGACGCTGGCGTCGGGGAAGGCGATCACCGAGAGGAAGCGGATGGGCAGCTCCTTCAGCTCGACCGGGCCGTGGGCGCCCTCGCCGTCGAGCTGCAGGGAGTCGCCGGGACCCAGCTCGTAGGTCTCGCGGCCGTGGCCGTAGACCATCCGGCCCTCAAGGACGTGCAGGAACTCGGTGCCCGGGTGCTGGAACAGCGGGTACGTCTGGCTGTCCTCCGTCAGGGTCACCATGAGCGACTCCAGCCGCTTGTGCTGGCCCCGGAGGGCACCGAGCAGCTCGTACTCGTGCCCCTCCTTCGTGCCGTGCCGGGCGATGCGCGGACCCTGGCCCGCCGGCGTGAACACGGCCTGACGCTCCTCGTCGGCCCCGCGCACGAGCGACGTGACCGGCACGTCGAGCCCGGTCGCCAGACGTTGCAGCGTGGCGAGGCTGCACGACGTCTGCGCATTCTCGATCTTCGACAGCATCGCCTTCGACAGCCCCAGACGCTGCGCCATGTCGGCGACCGACAGCCCGGCCGCGGTGCGGTGGTGCCGGACGTTGACCGCGATGGCCTGCTCCAGCGCCATCGCCTCGACCGGCTCCGCCGGGTCGCGGTCGCGGGCACTGCCGGCGGCGTTGCGCAGCAGCGGCGCGTCGTCGGTCATGCGGGCGATCCTAGCGGTGCTCCCGCGGCACCAGCAGGTCCTGCAGCACGTCGGCGAGGGCGGCCGCACCGGCCTCGGCGTCCGCGTCGTCGACGTGCTCCTCCGGGGAGTGGGAGACCCCGGTGGGGTTGCGCGTGAAGAGCATCGCCGACGGGACGTGCGCCGCGAGGACGCCGGCGTCGTGCCCCGCCCCCGTCGCCAGCACCGGCGCGTCGGGCAGCACGCCGCGCAGCCGGTCGCGCAGACCTGCGTCGAAGCGGACCTGCCCGCTGTAGGACTCCTCGACCAGCTCCACGGCGCAGCCCTCCGCCGCGCACACGGCGTGCGCGGACTCGAGGACCTGTGCGACGAGCGCGCGCGTGACGTCGTCGTCGGGGTGGCGCACGTCGAGCCAGAGGTCGACGCGCGACGCGATGACGTTCGTGCCGCCCGGCACGGGCTGCAGGCGGCCGACCGTCGCCCGCGCGTCGGGCCGGCTGCGGGCCAGGTCGCGGACCGCGACCACCACCTGGGCGGCGGCGACCATCGGGTCGCGCCGGTCGGCCATGAGCGTCGCGCCGGCGTGGTTCCCCTCTCCCGTGACGGTGAGCCGCCAGCGACCGTGGCCGAGGATCGAGGAGGCGACGGCGACCGGCTGGTCGAGGTCGACGAGACCGCGCCCCTGCTCGACGTGCAGCTCGACGAACACGCCGATGCGGCGCAGCGCCTCCTCGTCGCGGCCGAGGTGCACGGGGTCGAGGCCGGCACCGGTGAGGACGTCCGCGAGCGACGTGCCGTCGGCGTCCAGCAGGCCGAGCACCCGGTCGGGGTCCTGCTCGCCCGTCATCAGCTGCGAGCCGAGGCAGGCCCGCCCGAACCGGCCGCCCTCCTCCTCCGGGAACGCGACGACCGCCAGCGGGCGCTCGCCGCCGACGTCGCGGGCGTCGAGGAGGTCCAGCGCCGCGAAGGCCGACGCGACGCCGAGCGGTCCGTCGAACTCGCCACCACCGGGGACCGAGTCGAGGTGGCTGCCGGTCACGACGGCGTCGTCGAGCGACCCGCCCGGCCCGGGCCGCCACGCCCAGAGGATGCCGTTGCGGTCGGTGACGACGTCGAGCGAGCGTCGCGCCGCCTCCGCCTCGAACCACGTGCGCAGCTCGAGCTCGGCGGGCGTGTACGCGAACCGCGAGTAGCCGCCGCGCCGCGGGTCGCGACCGACGTCGCGCACGTCGGCCAGGAGCGACGCGACGCTGGCAGGTCGGCGGGACCGCACCGACGACGCGGCGACGCCGGTCACCGCATCTCCCCCGCCCCGACGTACGGGTGCAGGCTGGTCAGGAGGTCGCCCTCGGCGAAGCGCGACAGCCGGAAGTTCGACGCGGGCACGTCGGGGTCGGTGCTGTCGCCCTCGAGCACGAGGTCGGCCACGAGGTCGCCGACCGCGGGGCTGATCTTGAAGCCGTGCCCGGCGAAGCCCGCCGCGAGCACGAGGCCGTCGACGTCGCCGACGGGGCCGATGACCGGGTTCCAGTCGGGCGGGACGTCGTAGACGCCCGCGTACGTGTGCGTGACCGAGGGATCGGGAAAGCCGGGGAACCGGTGCAGCAGCTTCTCGGCGTAGGCCTCGAGGCTCGCGTCGCTCGCGTGGTTGGAGTAGTGGTCGGGGTCGACGAGCTTGCGGCCGAAGTCGGCGTGGTCGCTGTTGCCCACGAGGAACTGCCCGGACCCCTCGAGGCGGCAGTACTGCAGGCTGACGAGGTCCGAGACGACGGGCAGGTCGGGCAGCGGCTCGCCGGTGTCGACGACGAGCAGCTCCGAGCGGTACGCCTCGACCGGGAAGTCCACGCCGAGGTCGGCGAGGAGCCGGGCGGACCACCATCCCGCGGCGACGACGACCAGGTCGGCCTCCACCACCTCGCCGTCGGCCAGCTCGACCCCCGTCACCCGACTCCCCGACGTGACGATCCGCGCCACCGGGGCGTTCTGGCGCACCCGCGCGCCGTGGGCACGGGCCCGCTGCCCGTAGTGCAGCGCCAGCTGGGTCGCGTCGGCGAACCCGCCGCGCGGCTCGTAGGCGCCGAGCGCCACGTCGTCGACGTTCATCATCGGCCACAGCGCCTCGACCTGGTCGGGGTCGACGAGGTCGACCTCGATGCCGAGGCCCTGGTGCATGGCCGTGTTGTCCTTCAACGGTCCGGCGTTCTCCTCGCCGACCACCACGGTGTAGCCGACCTGGCGGAACCCGACCTCGGCGCCGAGCGCCTCGAAGACGGGCAGGCTGCGCCAGGCCATCGCGGCGATCGACGGCACCCCGTAGTGCGCCCGCACGATGCCGCTCGACTTCCCGGTGCCGCCGCTCGCGAGGAGCCCGCGCTCCAGCACGAGCACGTCGGTGAGCCCCCGCTCCGTGAGCGCCCGCGCGATCGACAGCCCGATCAGCCCACCGCCGACGACGACGGCGCGCGACGCGCTCACCAGGACCCGCCTGCGGTCTGGCCCGGGACCCACGACGTGCCCGCGAGCGGCACCCTCGCCATCGCGGCGGCCTCGATGGTGATGGCGACGAGGTCCTCGGGCTCGAGGTGCTGCAGGTGCGCCTTGCCGCACGCGCGTGCGATGGTCTGCGCCTCCATCGTCAGCACGCGCAGGTAGTTCGCGAGCCGGCGACCGCCCTCGACCGGGTCGAGCCGCTGCTGCAGCTCGGGGTCCTGCGTCGTGATGCCGGCAGGGTCCCTGCCCTCCTGGAAGTCGTCGTAGGCCCCGGCACTCGTGCCGAGGGCCTCGTAGTCGGCCTGCCAGCGCGGGTCGTTGTCGCCGAGCGCGACCAGGGCGGCGGTGCCGATCGCGACCGCGTCGGCCCCGAGGGCCATCGCCTTCGCCACGTCGGCGCCCGTGCGGATCCCGCCGGAGACGATCAGCTGCACCTTGCGGTGGACGCCGAGCTCCTGCAGCGCCTGGACGGCCTGCGGGATCGCCGCGAGCGTGGGGATGCCGACGTGCTCGATGAACACCTCCTGCGTGGCGGCCGTCCCGCCCTGCATGCCGTCGACCACGACGACGTCGGCGCCGGCGTGCACCGCCAGCTTCACGTCGTAGTAGGTGCGCGTGGCGCCGACCTTGACGTAGACGGGCTTCTCCCAGTCGGTGATCTCGCGCAGCTCGCCGATCTTGATCGTCAGGTCGTCCGGGCCCGTCCAGTCGGGGTGGCGCGACGCGCTGCGCTGGTCGACGCCCTGCGGCAGCGTGCGCATCTGGGCGACCCGTTCGGTGATCTTCTGCCCGAGCAGCATGCCGCCGCCTCCGGGCTTGGCCCCCTGGCCCAGCACGACCTCGATCGCGTCGGCTTGGCGCAGGTGGTCGGGGTTCATGCCGTAGCGCGACGGCAGGTACTGGTAGACGAGGTGCTTGCTCTGGCTGCGCTCCTCCGGCGTCATGCCGCCGTCGCCGGTCGTCGTCGACGTGCCCACCTCGCTGGCGCCGCGACCCAGCGCCGCCTTGGCCCGGCCCGACAGCGCGCCGAAGCTCATGCCGGCGATCGTCACGGGCGTCTCGAGGTGCAGGGGGTACTTCGCGTGCCGGTCGCCGAGCACGACGTCGGTGCCGCAGCGCTCCCGGTAGCCCTCGAGCGGGTAGCGCGACATGCTCGCACCCAGGAACAGCAGGTCGTCGAAGTGCGGCAGGGCACGCTTGGCGCCCCAGCCGCGGATGTCGTAGATGCCGGTGTCGGCGGCGCGCTGGATCTCCGCGATGGTCGCCGGGTCGAAGGTCGCCGACGTGCGCGGCTGCGTGCGGTACTGGGTCATGGTGGCTGCCCTCGGTGTCAGTAGGCCGACGTGTTGTCGACGTGGAAGTGGTAGAGGCTGCGCGCGGAGCCGTAGCGCGTGTAGGCGTGGGTGTCGTCGTCCTCGTAGCCGGCGCTCTTGAGCAGCGTCGCGAGCTCCTCGTGGTGCTCGGGCCGCATCTCCTTGGCCACGCAGTCGGCGCCCAGCGACGCGACCGTGCCGCGCACGTAGATCCGGGCCTCGTAGATGGAGTCGCCGAGCGCGTCGCCGGCGTCGCCGCGGACGACGAGCCGGCCGGCCTGCGCCATGAAGGCGCTCATGTGGCCGATGCTGCCGCCGACGACGATGTCGACGCCCTTCATCGAGATGCCGCAGCGGGCGGCCGCGTCGCCCTCGACGACCAGCAGCCCGCCGTGGGCGGTGGCGCCCGCCGACTGCGACGCGCTGCCCTTCACCCACACCGAGCCGCTCATCATGTTCTCGGCCACCCCGACGCCCACGTTGCCCTCGACGACGACGTCGGCCGACTGGTTCATGCCGGCCGCGTAGTAGCCGACGTGGCCCTTGACGGTCACGGTCATCGGGCGGTTCAGCCCGACCGCGACGCTGTGCCGACCGGCCGGGTGCGTGACGACGACGTCGTCGGCACCGAGGTCGGGGTCGTGCAGGCGTGCGTTGACCTCGCGGAGGGTGCTGACGGCGAGGTCGAGCTCGAGCGTGGCGGCCATGATGGGGTCCTTCGGGTCGGAGGTCGGGGTGGGCGTCGCGGTCAGCGGGTCCATGCGTAGATCCGCTCCGGCTCCGGCTCGAACAGGCGGGCCGACTCGATGCCGGGCAGGTCGACGAGCGCGCGGTACTCCGACGCCATCGCGACCCAGTCGTCGGTCTCGGCGACCACGGCCGGCTTGCACGCGATGGCGTCGCGCACGACGGCGAAGGAGTCGCGGTTCGAGACGAGCAGCGTGTAGAAGCCGTCGAACGTGCGGCACAGCTCCTTGAGCGCGGTCTCCACGTCGAGGCCGTCCTCGAGGCACTGGGCGACGAAGCGGGCGCCCACCTCGGTGTCGTTCGCCGAGTCGAACCGGACGCCGCGCGCCTCGAGCTCGCGGCGGATCGTCGGGTAGTTGTGGAACGAGCCGTTGTGCACCATGCACTGGTCGGGCCCGACGGCGTAGGGGTGGCTGCCCGCGGGCGTCACGGCCGACTCGGTGGCCATGCGCGTGTGCCCGACGCCCTGCCAGCCCTGCGCGGACGGCAGGCCGAAGGCCGCGGCGAGGTCGCGCGGACGGCCGACGCCCTTGAGCACGGCGAGGTCCTCGCCGAAGCCGATGACCAGCGCGTCCGGCGCCGTCGCGCGCACCGCCGCGGCGAGCGCGGAGGCGTCGACCTCCGCGTGCACGAGCAGCGTCGGGCCGGCGGTCGTGACGTCGACGTCGCTGCCCACGGCTGCCGTGAGCTCCTCGGCGAGGGCGGTCACGTCGATGCCGTCGGCCAGGACCGAGACGGTGGCCGTGCCGGGCGGGGCCCACGTCGGGTCGCCGTAGACGGCGACCCCTGCGGAGTCCGCGCCGCGGTCCTCCATCTCGCAGAGCATGCCGGTGAGCAGCTCACCGAGTCGGGGGTACAGGTCGGGGTTGCGGAGGTGGAGTCCGACGATGCCGCACATGGGGTGTCTCCTTCGAGGTGCGTCAGGGGTGGGGCGGCTCAGAAGGCCGTCAGGTAGTGGTCGACCTCCCAGGCGCTCACCTGGCTGTGCCAGGTGAAGAACTCCTCGCGCTTGAGGTCGGCGAAGTAGCGGGCCACGTCGGGGCCGACGCTGTCGAGCACGCCCGACACGGCCGCGTCGGCCTCCAGGGCCTCGACCGCGTGCAGGAGGGTGAGCGGGAGGGGCGCACGGTCGGCGTCGTCGCTGCCGCCGGGAGCACCGGGGTCGAGGCGACGCTCGACGCCGTCGAGCACCGCGCCGATCGCGCCGGCGGCCGCCAGGTACGGGTTGGCGGAGCCGTCGCCGCCGCGCAGCTCGATGCGGTTGCCGTCGGGCACGCGCACCAGGTGGGTGCGGTCGTTGCCGCCGTAGGTGGGCACGCGCGGCGCCCACGACGCACCCGACGTCGTCGCGACCGCGCCGGTGCGCTTGTAGGAGTTGACGGTCGGCGCGACGAGCGCCTGCAGGGCGCTGGCGTGCTCGAGGACGCCGGCGATCGCCTGGTAGGCCAGCTCCGACAGGCCGAGGCCGCGCGGGTCGTCGGCCGCGGGGAAGAGCGGCTCGTCGTCCTTCCAGAGCGACAGGTGCATGTGCAGCCCGCTGCCGGTGCGGTCGCCGAACGGCTTCGGCATGAACGTCGCGGTCATGCCGCGCTGCTCGGCGAGCATCGAGATCAGGTAGCGCGCGGTGATCACGCGGTCGGCCGTCGTGAGCACGTCGGCGTAGTCGAAGTTCTGCTCGAACTGGCCGTTGCCGTCCTCGTGGTCGTTGGCGTAGTTGCCCCAGCCGAGCTGGTTCATCGCGGTCGAGACCGACGCGAGGTGGTCGAACATGCGGGTCACGCCACGCGCGTCGTAGCAGGGGCGGGCGGCGGCGTCGGAGGGGTCGGCGGTGACGAGGGCCCCGCGCTCGTCCTTCGCCACGAGGAAGTACTCGATCTCGGCACCGAGGTAGACCGACAGGTCGCGCTGGGCGGCGCGCTCGATCATGCGACGCAGGATCACGCGCGGGGCGAAGCGCCACGGCTCGCCCTCCACGTGGGGGTCGCAGTGCACGAGGGCGAGGCCCTCCTTGACGAACGGCACCGGCGTGAACGAGGCCGGGTCGGGGATCGCCATGATGTCGGGGTCCTTGGGCTCCTGGCCCATCGCTCCCGCGGCGTAGCCGGCGAAGCCGACGCCCTCGCGGGCGAGCTCCTCGACGGCCTCGACGGGCACCAGCTTGGCGCAGGGCTTGCCGGTGAGGTCGACGAACAGGGCCAGGATGAACGTCGTCTCGCTCTCCTTGGCCAGGGTCGCCAGGGGGGATGCGGTGCTGGTCATGCTGCTCCTCGGGGGTGCCGCGCCGGTGCGAGGCCCTCGTCGCGAGCCTATCCACTGGCGTGAATCTTTGTCTACTTCGAGTAGACAGAACCCAGATGACGGACGTGTTTCCCGAGCGTGAGAAGTCCGTGACGGCCAGCGGCCGGGACGGGGCCGTCGCGGCGAGACGGGGCGGCGCAGCGGGTCGCTCCGGGCATCGGGAAGGCGGTCCAGGTTGTGCGACGCAACGTTGTTACGTCGACGTCATGTCAACGCAAAGTAGACAGAGTCCACTGTGCTGAGACGCCCGCGGGAGTGCGGGCCACAGCAGGAGACATGGACATGGACACAGGCACCACCGCCTTCATCCTGAGCTGCATCATCGGTCTGACGATGATGGTGCCGGGACTGGCGCTCTTCTACGGGGGCATGGTCAGCGTCAAGAGCAGCCTCAACATGATGGTGATGACGTTCGGCGCCGTCGCCGTCGTCGGCATCCTCTGGGTGCTGTTCGGCTACTCGATGGTGTTCGGCGACTCGTACGGGGGCGCCGGGCTGCTCGGCAACGTCACCGAGTTCGCCGGGCTCGGCGGGGTGCTCACCGAGAAGGACACCGCGCTGCCGCTCGCGCTCTTCGCCGTCTTCCAGGCGCTGTTCGCGGCGATCACGGTCGCGATCATCTCCGGCGCCGCGGCGGACCGCATGAAGTTCAGCAGCTGGATGGTCTTCGCCGCCGTCTGGGCGGTGCTGGTCTACTTCCCCGTCGCGCACTGGGTCTTCGCCTTCGACGCGACGGACGGCTCGACGGTGGGCGGCTGGATCGCGAACAAGCTGAAGGCGGTCGACTACGCCGGCGGCACCGCCGTGCACATCAACTCCGGTGCGGCGGCGCTCGCCATCGCCATCGTCCTCGGCAAGCGGCGCACGTGGGGCACCGCACCGCGTCCGCACAACCTGCCGCTGACCCTGCTGGGCGCCGGTCTGCTGTGGGCCGGCTGGTACGCCTTCAACGGCGGCTCCGCGCTCGCCGCCGGCCACAACGCCTCGGTCGTCATGCTGACGACCTTCGTCGCCACGTGCGCCGCGATGCTCGCCTGGCTCGGTGTCGAGATCGTCCGCGACGGCCACGCCACGACCATGGGTGCGGCGTCGGGCGCGATCGCGGGCCTCGTCGCCATCACCCCGTCGTGCGGCGCGGTGAGCCCGATGGGCGCGATCCTCGTCGGCGTCGCCGGCGGCATCGTGTGCCCGCTCGCCCTCGGCCTCAAGGAGCGCTTCGGCTACGACGACTCCCTCGACGTCGTCGGCGTGCACCTCGTCGGCGGCGTGGTCGGCACGCTCATGGTCGGTCTGATCGCCACCGCCGACGCCCCCAGCGGCCAGGCCGGTCTGCTCCACGGCGGCGGGCTGCGCCTGCTCGGCGTGCAGGCCACCGCCGCCGGCGCGGTGCTGGCGTACTCCTTCGTGCTGACCCTCGTCATCGCGCTGGTGCTGAAGAAGACGATCGGGCTGCGCGTCGACCCCGACCACGAGGAGGGCGGCCTCGACTCCGCCCTCCACCGCGAGCGGGCCTACGACCTCGCCTGACCCACCCGTGACGCGTCGGCCCCGGACCCCGGTCCGGGGCCGACCTGCGTCCCGCCCCGCCCCCGCCGCCGCCTGGGCCTGTTTGCGTGGGGCCCCACCCGAACAGGCTCGCCCCCACGCAAACCGACGCCCCAGACGCACGCTTCGGTGGGGCCCCACGCAAACCGACGGCCCCAATGCACGTCTGGGTGGGGCCCCACCCAAACACGCTCTCCCCCACGCAAACCGACGCCCCGAACGCACGTTTGCGTGGGGCCCCAGGCAAACGAGCGCGCCACGGCCCCGCGAGGAGCCGTCACGTCCGGCGGCTTCGCCGCGATGATCCTCCCGATTCCTGTCGGAGCCTCCTCGCTGGCGCTCGGAGCGGGGGACAGGAGCCGTCACGTCCAGCGGCTTCGCCGCGATGATCCTCCCGATTCCTGTCGGAGCCTCCTCGCTGGCGCTCGGAGCCTCCGACAGGAATCGAACCCGCGACATCCTTATTACAAGTAAGGCGCTCTACCGACTGAGCTACGGAGGCGTGCGGACCCATCGTAGGGCCGCGCACGTCACCGGCGCGGGGTTGCCTCGTTGTCTACCGTGGAAGGTCGTCCACCCCGGGAGGTCCCGTGCGCATCCGCACCCTCAGCACGGCCGCGGCCTGCGCCGTCCTGCTCATGCTCGCCGTGGGTGCGGTCGCGCTCACCTCCCTCGGCGACGGCGGCGACCCGTCGGCAGCGGCCGAGCCCCGACCCGCCACCAGCAGCCCGACCCCCAGCCGCAGCACCGACCCCGACGACCGCGACCGACGCGACAACAACAGCGACGACGAGGCCGACGACACCTCCCGCGACGCCGGCGAGCCCGGCCGCGACGACGACCCGAGCGACCGCAGCGACGACCGCGGCCCCACGTCGACCACCCCCCGACCGACCACGCCCGCCGCCAGCCCCACGCGACCGACGCCGCCCAGCCCGAGGCCGACCACCCCGACCCAGCGACCCAGCCCGTCGCCGTCGCCGTCGTCGTCGTCGAGCCCCTCCCCTGGCATGCTCGACGGGCTGCTCGACCCGATCATGGGCCGCTGACGCCTACGACTCCCGCGCGAGGGTGCGCGCGGCAGCCGTGAGGCGCGCCGCGTCGGTCCCCCTCCGCCCGAAGAGCACGAGCGCCTCGCGGCGGTCACGGTGCGGGAAGACCGCGACCGCGGCGACCTCGTCCTGCGACAGTCCGTCGCTCCAGGCCGTCCGCCGACGCCGGACGAGAGGGAGCTGCGCCTCGTAGTCCGCCACGAGCCCAGGGTCGGTCGTGCGGGTCTCGTCCAGCACGCTGGCCAGCACCGCAGCGGGCGCGTTGCTCAGCAGCAGACGTCCGGCCGCGGTCGTCAGAGGGTCGCGCGGCAGGTGCAGGTCGGCCACGTGGGCGTAGCGCTCGTCGACCACCTTCTCCGACCGTGCCGTGTACACGACGTGCCGACCGACGAGCACGGCCACGGCCGCGGCGAGGTCGAACCGCTCGGCGTAGGCGTCCGCGTCGAGCGACGTCCACGACACGTGGCGTGCGGCGAGCAGCTCGAGGACCAGTGGAGCAGGTCCGATGCGCAGACCACGCCCGGCACGCACCAGCCAGCCGTGCTGCTCCAGGCCGCTCACGAGGTCGTGGACCGACGACCGGGGGACGTCGAGGCGGCGCGCGAGGTCGCTCACCGTCGGCGGGACGTCGGCACGCGCGACGACGTCGAGCAGGTCGACGATCCGGCCCACGCTGCGGTGGTCGCTCATGGCACGAGGATGCCGCATATCCGACGATCCTGGGCCCCCGGAGCCGCGCGTCCGAGACTCGATGCGTGGACGCCTCACCCCTGCAGGACCTCGCGACGCTGTTCTCCCTCGACCTCGGCCGCACGCACGTGGTCGGGAGCGAGCCTCCGACGACGTCGCCGCACCGCCTCGCCGAGTGCATGGCCGCGGCCATGGCGGCGCACGGAGCCGCCGCATCAGCGTTCGGCAGCTCCCGAGGTGCACCTGCCCGGGAGGTGCGGGTCCGCACCGACGACGCCCTGCTGCAGCTCATGGCGGTCTTCGCGACGAGGGTCGGCGACGTCCCCGCCGCCGCGACCATGGAGGACCCGCACCTGCTCGCCGACAGCGACTTCTACGCCTGCCGCGACGGACGGCAGGTCTTCGTCCTCCTCTCCTACCCGCACCTGCGCGACCGCGCGCTCCGCGTGCTCGGGTGCGCGCCGGGGGCCGACCGGATCGCGGCGGCGGCGGCCACCTGGGACGCCCTGGCGCTCGAGGAGGCGATCGTCGCGGCCGGCGGGACCGCCACGATGGTCCGGACCCGGGAGGAGTGGGCGGCCACCGACGTCGGACGGTCTCTTGCGGGCGAGCCGCTGGTGCGCGTCGAACGCATCGGCGACGCCGACCCCGTCACCCGGGCGCCGCTCGCGTCGGCCCAGCCGCCGCTCACGGGCGTCCGGGTCGTCGACGTCACCCACGTGATCGCGGGACCCGTCGCGACCCGCCTCCTGGCCGAGCTGGGTGCCGACGTGCTCCACGTGTCACGCCCCGACCGGCCCGACCCGAACGCGATGATCCTCGAGACCGGGGCCGGGAAGCGGAACGCCTACTGCGACCTCCGGACCCCGACCGGAAGGGCCAGCCTCGACGACGTGCTGCGCGGCGCCGACGTCGTGGTCCACGGCTACCGGCACCTGGCGCGGTTCGGGCTCGACGCCGCCCAGCTCGCGCGCGACCACCCCGGCGTCGTCGTGGGCGACGTGCACGGGTGGGGCGACCGAGGACCGTGGTCGGACCGCGGCGGCTTCGACCAGCTCGCCTGCGCGGCCACGGGGTTCGCCCTGGAGGAGGGCGGCGGCGACCGGGCCGCGCTCCCACCCACCTACCTGCTCAACGACTACGTCGCGGCGTTCCTCCTCGCGGCGGGGATCGAGACCGCCCTGCACCGGCAGGCGACCGAGGGCGGGTCGTGGCACGTCCACGTCGACCTCGCGAAAGTCTGCACGTGGGTGCAGTCCTTCGGCGACAACCCCCACCAGGTCTCCGCGGGTCCCGACCTGCGCGAGCACCTCGACGAGGTGCCGACGGTGGAGACCGACGGTCCCTTCGGCCGGGTGGCGGCCCTGCCCAGCCTCCTCGACGTCGCCCCGGCGTGGGACCTGCGCCGCGGTGCTCCGTGGCCGCTCGGCTCGGCACCGATGGCGTGGGCGGAGCCACGATGACGTCCGCGCCGACGGGAGCCCGGTTGCACGCGGTCGGGCGCGTGGCGCTGTGGACGGTCGCGGTCGTGACCGTCGTGTTCACGGTGCTCGCGCAGCTGCTCGCCGTCGTCCCCGTGTCCTGGACGATGCCGCTGCTGCAGTGGGAGGTGTCGCAGTACCTGGTGATCCTCCTCGGCGTGCTGCGGGACTCGCTCGGGGTGTGGAACGTCGTCGTCGGTGCCGTCGGCGTGGTGAGCGCCGCGACCCTCTGGCGACGGCGACCTCGGCCTCGTCGGCGCCTCCCGCTCGTGCTCACGGTGGTCGGGTCGGCCGGCACGGTGACCGCCGTCGCCACGAGCGTCGCGCTCGCCGTCGCCATCGCGTCCACGGGCGCCGGCACGAGCCCGCTGCTGCCGACGCTGCCCTTCACCGGCCTGACCAGCGGCCCCAGCCGGACCGTGACGGTCGGCACCGCCGGGACCACCACGCTGCGCGCCGACCTGTACCTCCCGTCCGGACGTGCACCCCGAGCGGGATGGCCTGTCGTGGTCTCCGTCCACGGCGGCGGGTTCTCGACCGGGTCGCGTGGCCCGAACGCGTACACCGGGTACCTGCCCGCCCACGGCTACGCGGTGCTCGACGTCGACTACCGGCTGGCCTCCCCCACCTACCACCCGTGGGGGACGCAGGTGGAGGACGTGGCCTGCTCCCTCGCGTGGGTCGCGCGCGCGGGCGAGGCACACCACCTCGACGCCGACCGGATCGCGATGCTCGGCCTCTCCTCCGGAGGGAACCTGGCCGTCAACGCCGCCTACACGTCCGCCGACCACACCCTGAGGTCCAGCTGCTCGCCGTCGGGCTCGACGCTGCCGGTCGTGCGCGCGGTGATCGCCGGGTACCCGGCCGTCGACCTGAGCGGGATCGGTGACCGCACGGCGATCGCCCGGAAGGTCGAGCAGTGGTACGTCGGCGGGACGCCCGCGGAGTACCCGGAGCGGTACCGCTCCACCGACTCCGCGACCCACGTCGGCGCCGACTCCCCGCCGACGCTCGTCTACCAGGGAGCCCGCGACCACCTCGTCCTCGCGGACCGCGCTCGCGCCTTCGTCGACGTCCTCGCGCGGCACGGCGTGCCGCACCGGTACGTGCAGTACCCCGGGATGGAGCACAGCGCGGGCGACTCGACCTCGACGTTGACGCCCGCTGCCGCTGCGAGCCGTCGCCTCACGCTCGACTGGCTGCAGCAGTACGACGGCGCCCGGCGCTCCTCGCCGACGACCCCGTGACGCGTCCGGCCTGATCGGCTATCGTCACCTGAACACTGTTCACCTGAACGGTGTTCAGTGACCGCCGCCGACGTCGAGGACCGTGATGACCGCATCGTTCGACCAGCTCGCCACCCGCATCCTGGACGGGGGCAGTGCCTCCGAGGCCGACGCGCTCGCGGTGCTGCACGCCGACGACGCCGCCCTGCTCGACGTCGTCGCGGCCGCCGGACGCCTGCGCCGCGCGCACTTCGGCAGCACCGTCAAGGTCAACTACCTCGTGAACCTGAAGTCCGGGCTGTGCCCCGAGAACTGCAGCTACTGCTCGCAGGCCGTCGGGTCCGAGGCGCCCATCCTGAAGTACTCGTGGCTCTCCACCGACGAGACGCTGCGCCAGGCGGGCGCCGGACTGCGCGGCGGCGCGTCGCGCGTGTGCCTGGTCTCGTCGGGACGCGGCCCGTCGAACCGCGACGTCGAGAAGGTCGCCGAGATGACCGAGGCGCTCAAGGACAGCTACCCCGACGTCGAGGTGTGCGCCTGCCTGGGGCTGCTCAAGGACGGTCAGGCCGAGCGGCTCAAGCAGGCCGGCGTCGACGCCTACAACCACAACATCAACACCGCGGCGTCGCACCACGACGAGATCGTCACCACCCACACGTACGACGACCGCGTCGACACCATCGCCAAGGCCCGCACCGCCGGCCTGTCGCCCTGCTCGGGCCTCATCGCCGGGCTCGGCGAGACCGACGAGCAGCTCGTGGAGGCGCTGTTCGCGCTGAAGGAGCTCGGCTCGGACTCGATCCCCGTCAACTTCCTCATGCCGTTCGACGGCACGCCGTTCGAGAACACGTGGGAGCTCTCCCCGGCCCGGTGCGTGAAGATCCTGGCGATGGCGCGCTTCGTCTGCCCCGACCGCGAGGTGCGCATCGCCGGCGGACGCGAGATGCACCTGCGCTCGCTGCAGGGCCTCGCGCTGCACGTGGCCAACTCGATCTTCCTCGGCGACTACTTGACGTCGGAGGGCCAGGACGCCAAGACCGACGTCGAGCTGATCCGCGACCACGGCTTCACCATCCTCGGCGCGGACGAGCTGCCGGAGCACCAGCCGGCCGAGCCGACGGCCACCACGCCCTCCTCCTCGCCGTCCGCATCCTCGCCGTGCGGCACGGTGTCGACCGGCTGCGGCAGCGCGTGCGGGGGGTGCGCGTCGCACGACGGCACCGCCGGTCTCGCGATCCGGCAGCGCGGCGCGGGCACCGACGTGCCGGCGAACGCCTGACCGCCGACCCTGCCGTGACCGCGACCCTCGCCTCCGACCTGCGCGCCTTCGACCGCGCGCACGTCTGGCACCCCTATGCGTCGATGACCGAGCCGGCGCCGACGAGGGTGGTCACGGGCGCCGACGGGTGCCGCCTGGAGGTCGACGGCACCTGGGTGGTCGACGGGATGTCGTCGTGGTGGGCCGCGGTGCACGGGTACTGCCACCCCGCCCTCGACCGCGCGGTCGTCGAGCAGGTCGCCTCGTTCAGCCACGTGATGTTCGGCGGGCTCACGCACGCCCCGGCCGTCGAGCTGGCGCGGCGGCTCGTCGAGCTGACGCCTGCCCCGTTGGAGCGCGTGTTCCTCGCCGACTCCGGCTCGGTGGCCGTGGAGGTGGCGCTGAAGATGGTGCTGCAGCACCAGCGCGGCACGGGGCACCCCGAGCGCACCCGCATGCTCACGGTGCGCGGCGGGTACCACGGCGACACGTTCGACTGCATGAGCGTGACCGACCCGGTCGGCGGCATGCACACGATGTGGCGCGACCTGCTGCCGCAGCAGGTGTTCGCCGACCGGCCGCCGCGCCACGACGCGTCGGACGCGGAGGTGGCGGCATGGGCCGACGGTGTGCGCGACCTCGCCGCCCGGCACGCGCACGAGCTGGCGGGCGTGGTCGTGGAGCCGCTCCTGCAGGGTGCGGGCGGCATGCACCCCTACCCGGTCGCCTGCCTGCGCGTGCTGCGCGAGGTGGCCGACGAGCACGGTCTGCTGCTCGTGCACGACGAGATCGCCACGGGGTTCGGCCGCACCGGGCACCTCTTCGTGAGCGAGCTGGTCGCGCCCGACGTCCTCTGCGTCGGCAAGGCGCTCACCGGCGGCTACGTCTCGCTCGCCGCGGTGCTGTGCACCGACGAGGTGGCGCGGGGCGTGTCGGCCAGCGAGTCCGGCGCGCTCATGCACGGCCCGACGTTCATGGGCAACCCGCTGGCTTGCGCCGTCGCGTCGGCCAGCATCGACCTCCTGCTCGAGCGCGGCTGGCAGGCCGACGTGCAACGTGTTGGGGAGGCGCTGGCCCGTGGCCTCGCGCCGCTGCGCGACGTCGAGGGCGTCGCCGACGTCCGCACGCTCGGCGCGGTCGGCGTGGTGCAGCTCGACCACGACGTCGACGTCGCGGCGGCCACCGACGCCGCCCTCGCGGCGGGCGTGTGGCTGCGGCCCTTCCGCGACCTCGTGTACACGATGCCGCCCTACGTCTGCGACGACGCAGCGCTGGCGCAGCTGGTGGCCGGGGTCGGCGAGGCGGTGCGCGCCGCATGAGCGTCTGGACGGACTGGTGGGCGCAGGAGCACGCCTCGCGCGAGGAGGCCGGGCTGGTGCGCACGCTGCGACCGCGCGGCGCCGACGACCCGACGATCGACCTCGCGGGCAACGACTACCTCGGCCTCGCGCGCGACCCTGCCGTCACGCGCGCCGCCGCCACGGCAGCGCTGCAGT
>NZ_JAMXRU010000209.1 GCF_024124745.1 Aeromicrobium sp. CnD17-E | reverse complement strand
GCCCAGCTCCTGCCGCCGACGCGGCGAGGGCGTCGAAGAACGCGCCGGCCGCGGCCTGGCGGCGGGCCTGCTCGGCGACCTCGACCACCTGGCGACGCGCCGGGGTGTCGTCCGCGCGCACACCCTCGCGCAGCGACTCGACGTAGCCCGCCAGCGCCGCGGGCACGCGGGACAGTCGCGTCGCCACGTGCGACCAGTCGTCGACGCCGTCGCGCGGCATCAGGTCGAACACGTCGCGCACGCCCTGGACCGGCGACGCGATGACGTTCAGGTCGCTGCGCCACGTGCCCGCCGCGTGCTCCTCCAACGTCAGGTCGAGCACCCGCACGAGCTCCGCGTGCGTCACCATGTCGACCGCGTCGACGACCGGCACGTCGTCGAGCCGGCGTCGGGCGGCGCGCGCGGCGTCGGCGAACGCGGCGTGCCCGTCGGGGGACAGGTCGGTGTACTCGCCCTCGCGACCGGGTCGTCCGAGGGACACGTGCCACTCCGGCTGCAGCGCGAGCATCGTCTCGAGCCACTCCTCGGCGACGGCGTCGACCGCCGACGGTGTCCGCGCAGCCGGGCCCTCGTGCGTGGTGTCGGTCATCGGTCGTCCTCTCGTCGGGGTCGTGCTCTCGGTCAGAGCAGGAAGCGGAACAGCGGGCTCTCGCTCTCGATCCGCTCGATGCGCGGGGGTGCGGCGTCCATGCGCTCCAGCAGGCCCGCGAGGTCCTCGGCGCGGCTCAGCTCCACGCCGACCAGCGCGGGTCCGGTCTCGCGGTTGGAGTGCTTGACGTACTCGAACAGCGTGATGTCGTCGTCGGGGCCGAGCACCTCGTCGAGGAAGCGGCGCAGCGCGCCCGGCTCCTGCGGGAACTCGACCAGGAAGTAGTGCTTGCGGCCCTCGTGGACGAGCGCCCGCTCGACGACGTCGGCGTAGCGGCTCACGTCGTTGTTGCCGCCGGAGAGGATGCACAGCACGCGCGAGCCGGGCTCCACCTCCAGCACCCCGCCGAGCGACGCGGTCGCCAGCGCGCCCGCGGGCTCGGCGATGATGCCGTCGCTCTGGTACAGGTCGAGCATCTCGCTGCAGATACGCCCCTCCGGGACCGCGAGCATGGTCGGCGCCGACCCGGCCACCGTGTCGAACGTGTGCCGGCCGACCCGCCGCACGGCCGCGCCGTCGACGAAGGTGTCGATCGTCTGGAGGGTCACCGGCTCGCCGGCCTCGAGTGCCGCGGCCATCGACGTCGCGCCCGCGGGCTCCACGCCCACCACGCGCACGTGGGGGTGCCGCTCGCGCAACCACGCGACGCTGCCGGCGAGCAGGCCGCCCCCGCCCACGGGGACCACGACGACGTCGGGGAGCGGCTCGCCCACCGCGGTGAGCTGGTCGAACGCCTCGCGCAGCACCGTGCCCTGGCCCGCGATCGTGCGCGGGTCGTCGAACGCCGGCACGAGCGTCGCGCCCTGCAGCGCCTCGTCG
>NZ_JAMXRU010000208.1 GCF_024124745.1 Aeromicrobium sp. CnD17-E | reverse complement strand
CCGGTGCCGATGGTCGCCGCGCCGACGGCCCCGCCCACGACGAGACGTCGCCGCGTGCGGTCGGGTGCGGGTGGGCTGGTGGGTGCGGGCGTGTCAGTCATGGCCCCAGCCGACCGGGCGCGGGTGAACGCACGGCGACGCGCGCGGGAGCGCAGGCCGAACGGCCCCGTGCGCGGCACGGCCCTCATGCACGTGAGACACGTCACGCTGCACGCTTGACTTCGTTCGGACCCTGAACGAATATGGGGTCATGCCCCTCGTCCTCGGCGTCGACTCCTCGACACAGTCCACGAAGGCCGTCCTCGTCGACGCCGACGACGGCACGGTCGTCGCGTCCCGCACGGCCCCCCACCCCGACGGCACCAGCGTCGACCCGCGGGCCTGGCTCGACGCGTTCGACGCCGCCGCCGGCCCCCTGCTCCCCCGCGCCGCCGCCGTGGCCGTCGGGGGGCAGCAGCACGGCATGGTCGCGCTCGACGCCGACGACGAGCCCGTCCACGACGCGCTGCTGTGGAACGACACCCGCTCGGCCGCTGCGGCCGCGGAGCTGGTCGAGGAGATCGGCGGACCGGCCGCGTGCGCCGAGGCCGTGGGCAGCGTCCTCGTGGCCTCCTTCACGATCACGAAGCTGCGGTGGCTGCGCGACCACGCGCCCGACGCCGCACGACGCACGACGCGCGTCCTGCTCCCCCACGACTACCTGACGTGGCGCGCCGGAGGTCGTCGCTCCGCGCCCGCCACGGACCGCGGCGACGCCTCGGGCACCGGCTACTACTCCGCCGCGGACGGGGCCTACCGCGAGGACCTTCTCGAGCGCGCCCTGGGCCACGCCGCCGGGCTCCCCCACGTCGCCGGCCCGAACGAGCAGGTCGGCACCACCGAGCACGGCGCCGTCGTGGCCCCCGGCACGGGCGACAACATGGCGGCCGCCCTCGGGCTCGGGCTCGGACCGGGCGACGTGTCGTTGTCGATCGGGACGTCCGGCGTCGCCGCCGCCGTCAGCGACTCCCCCGTCGTCGACCCCAGCGGCGTCGTGACCGGGTTCGCCGACGCGACAGGTCGCTACCTGCCCATGGCCACCACGCTCAACGCCGCACGCATCCTCGACCTGCACGCGCGCCTCCTCGGCGTCGACCACGAGGAGCTCGCCGCCCTCGCCCTGGCGTCCGTGCCCGGCGCCCACGGCCTCACCGTCAGCCCCTACTACGACGGCGAGCGCACCCCCAACCGGCCCGACGCCAGCGGCACCTGGGCAGGGCTCACCACGGCGACCAGCCGCGCCGACGTCGCCCGAGCCGCCGTCGAGGCGCTGCTGTGCTCCCTGGCCGACGCGCTCGACGCCGTGGCCCAGGGGCTCACCGGGGTCGACCGCGTGCTGCTCATCGGCGGCGGCGCCAAGAGCCCGGCCGTGCAGGCGCTCGCCCCGGCCGTGCTGGGACGCGAGGTCGTGCTGCCGTCCTCCGCCGAGTACGTCGCC
>NZ_JAMXRU010000207.1 GCF_024124745.1 Aeromicrobium sp. CnD17-E | reverse complement strand
AGCGGCCTTCGCGCGGCGACGCTCGACGCGGTCGGCGCGGCGTGCGCGCGACGGCCGCTCCGTCGGCGTCGCCTCGACGGGCTCGCCGTCGGTCACGGCCTCGGAGCCGGAATCGGGGCCGGCCGACGTGTCGGTGTCGGTGTGACGTGCCTGCGGACGACCCGTCCCGGCGGACGCCGGAGCGTCGACTGCGACGTCGACCGCGGGCACGACCTGCGTCGCGACCAGGTCGGCGGGCTCCTCCGCCGGAGCCTCGGGCTCCCCTGCGGGGACGGCTCCCACCGCTTCGAGCAGCGCGGTGTCCTCCTGCGACGCCGAGGGCTCGGAGGAGGCGCTCGTCGGACCGTCAGGCGCGGGCTCGTCGACGGGCGGCTCGGCACGGTGGATGCCGGGCGGGGTGGCCAGCGCGGCCCTCGCAGCCGCCTTGCTCTCCGCGCGACGACGCGCCTTCGCCTGGGCGGCCTCCTCGGCGAGCCGCTTGCTCTCGGCGCGCTCCTGCTCGCGCTCCTCGGCCTCGGCCGCCGACTGCTCGGCCTCCAGCTGCTTGACCTCCTCAGCCCACACCCGCTCACGCTCCCGCTCCGCGGCAGCCTCCTCACGGGCGCGTGCCCGCTCCTCACGGGCGCGCTGCTTCTCGGCCTTCGCCTCCGCACGTCGCTGTGCCCGCTCGCGCCTCGCGGCGTCGCGGCGGGCCGCCTTAGCCTCCCGCGAGCCGGGCGCGGGCTCGGTCTCGGGTCGGCGCTCGGGCGTGTCGAGGGCTGCCTCGGCCCTCGCCAGCGGGTCCGGGCGCGGACCGCCGTGGGTCGCCGCGATCCACGCGAGCGAGCCAGGCACGAGGTCCTCGTAGGAGCGCGTGACGCCGGGCGTCTGCACCGGCGCGGCAGCCGGGTCCGACCCGGACGCGTCTGCCGGCACCGAAGCGTCGGACGACGGGTCACCGTCGCCGTCCGCCTGCGCGGACGGCGCATCCAGCCCGGCGACGATGGCGCCGGCCGTCAGGTACTCAGGATCGCCGGATGACCCTTTTTTTGGTCGGGGGGACGGCTGCCCCGGGTCCGTCGCTCACCTCCGACGAGGCGTCGGGACCGACCTGGCTGGACGGCTCGCCGGCCGTCGACCTCTCCTCGACGAACTCCGCCACGGCAGGTGGCTCGAGCTCCGCGAAGCTCGGCACCTGCTTGGCCGACTGGTTCGCCGCGACGATGTGCGCCTGGGCGACGCGCTCGGCCTCCGCCTCCGCCGCCGCCACCCACTGCATCGCGGTGGCCTCGGCCTCGGCCAGCTTCTCCTCGGCCGCGGAGCGTGCTGCGGCGACGGCCTGCGTCAGACGTTCCTGCGCGTCCAGCTTGGCGCGCTGCACGACGCGGTCGGCCTCGGCGCGGGCCTCCTCGATGCGGCGCTGGGCGTCCTGCTCGGCCCGTTCGCCCACGGCTCGCGCCTCGGTCTCGGCCTGGGCGATCCGGGCCGCCGCCTGCTGCTCGGCCTCGGCCAGCCTCCGCTCCGCCTCGACCCGGGCCTGCTCGGCCTCCTCCGCCTGACGGCGAG
>NZ_JAMXRU010000206.1 GCF_024124745.1 Aeromicrobium sp. CnD17-E | reverse complement strand
CGCGCTCCTGCAGGCGGCCGGCGACGGTGGCCGCCGCGGCGGCGAAGAGCTCGGCCGTGTCGTCGCGCGCGGGCTCGTCGGAGGGGACGTGCGGACGGTCGCCGGGCACCAGCACGGCGCCGTGCCCGACGCCGGCGACCACGGGGGTCCCGGTGAGGGTGACCGCCGTCATGGAAATCTGTGGGGATGTGCCCGACATGCTTGACATGGCCCGAGACTATCGCGTAGAACAGCAGACATCAACATCAAATCCACACAAATCCACACAACGCGGTGACGCAGGACACCCTGCACCCCCTGCACCGTGTCGTGGGACGTGGACCGGACCCCAGGAGCACTCGTGTACGCCGCCGAACGCCGCGCACTCCTCGCCGCCCGCCTCAGCGAGCACGGCCGAGTGAGCGTCGTCGACGCCGCGGACGAGCTCGGGGTGTCCGGCGAGACCATCCGCCGCGACCTCGACGTGCTGCAGCGCCACGGCCTGGCCCGTCGTGTGCACGGCGGAGCCGTCGCCCGCACCGTGGCCCAGGCCGCGGAGCTCGCCGTCACGGACCGTGCCACCCAGCACGCGCCGGAGAAGGAGGCGATCGCGCAGGCCGCGCTCACGCTCCTGCCCGACACCGACGGCTGGGTCGCCTTCGACGCCGGCACCAGCACCGCCGCCCTCGTCGACGCGCTGCCCGCCGACGCCGCGTTCGACGCCGTGACGCACGGCATCGACGTCGCCGGCCGGCTCGCGCGGCACGAGGGTGTCTCGCTGCTCGTGGTGGGTGGGCGCGTCCGCCCGACGACGGCCGCCGCGGTCGGCGCCGACACCGTCGCCGCCTACGGGCGCATGCGTCCCGACGTCGCCTTCATCGGTGCCAACGGCATCGGCCTGGAGCGCGGGCTCACGACGCCCGACGTCGAGGAGGCGGCGGTCAAGCGGGCGCTCGTGGCCGCGGCCCGCCGCGTCGTCGTCCTCGCCGACTCCTCGAAGATCGACACCGAGTACGCCATGAGCTTCGCCTCGATCGACGAGCTCGACGTGGTCGTCACCGACAAGGGCGTCACGCGCGAGCAGGTCTCGCGGCTCGAGCGCGCCGGCCTCGAGGTCGTGGTCGCATGATCGTCACGCTCACCGCGCACCCCGCGATCGACCGCCTCGTGTGCCTCGACGGACCGCTCGAGCGCGGCGCCGTGCTGCGCACGTCGGCGTCCACCGACCAGCCGGGCGGCAAGGGCATCAACGTGGCCCGCGTGGTGCAGGCGGCCGGCGTCGACGTGCGGGCCGTGGTCCCGGCCGCCCCGGGCGACCCCGTCGTCACGTCGCTCGCGCCCACCGGCCTCGCCGTCGTGCAGGTCCCGATCGCGGGCGCCACTCGCGTCAACCTCACCCTCGCCGAGCCCGATGGCACCACCACCAAGCTCAATGCGCCCGGCACGCCGCTCGACGCCGAGGAGCGCGAAGCCCTCGTGGCGGCGCTCGTCGACGCCGCCCGTGGCGCGTCGTGGGTCGCGCTGTGCGGCTCGCTGCCCCCGGGCGTGCCCGCCGACCTGTACGCCGGGCTGGTGCCGCGGC
>NZ_JAMXRU010000205.1 GCF_024124745.1 Aeromicrobium sp. CnD17-E | reverse complement strand
GCGGCGATCTCCCTGGCCCTGGCGCTCGGGCTGCCGGGCGCACGGCGTGGCGGCTACGGCGCGCTCACCGGCCAGGGCAACGGCCAGGGCGGGCGCGAGCACGGCCAGAAGGCCGACCAGCTCCCGGGGTACCGCTCGATCGAGGACCCCGCCGACCGCGCGCACGTCGCCGCCGTCTGGGGCGTCGACCCCGGGCTCCTCCCCCGGTCCGGGGTCCCCGCGGTGCAGCTGCTGTCGTCACTGGGCGCCGAGGACGGGCCCCGCGGCCTGTTCGTGCACGGCAGCAACGTCGTGGTCAGCGCCCCGCGCGCCGGTGGCGTGCGCGACCGGCTCGCGTCGCTGGACCTGCTCGTCGTCTGCGACGTCGTGCCGTCGGAGACCGCGCTGCTCGCCGACTACGTCCTGCCCGTCACGCAGTGGGCCGAGGAGGAGGGCACCATGACCAGCCTCGAGGGTCGGGTGCTGCGCCGCCGTCGCCACGTCGACCCGCCGGCGCTCGTGCGCGACGAGCTCTGGATCTGGTCCGAGCTGGCCCGGCGCCTGGACGCGCCCGGCACGTGGTCCACGGACGCGTCGGTCGTCTTCGACGAGCTCGCGCGGGCGAGCGCGGGGGGACGTGCGGACTACGCAGGACTCAGCCACGCCCGGCTCGACACGGGCGAGGCGCTGCACTGGCCGTGCCCCGACCCGGACCACCCGGGCACCCCGCGGCTGTTCACCGACCGCTTCGCGACGCCGTCAGGCCGGGCCCGGATGGTGGCGGTGCGACCGGTCGGGCCCGACGACGACGTCCACGCCGACGCGCCGCTGCACCTCGTGACCGGCCGGCTCCTCGCGCACTACCAGTCGGGGGCGCAGACCCGACGCGTCCCGGCGCTGTGCGACGCCGCCGGCGGACCGCACGTCGAGCTGCACCCGAGCCTCGCCGCGCGGCTCGGCCTCGACGGGGCCGAGCTCGTCCGCGTCACGTCGGCCCGCGGCTCGATGGTCGCACCCGCCCGCATCACCCGCGACGTGCGACCCGACACCGTCTTCGTGCCGTTCCACTTCGCCGGCGACAGCCTGGTCAACGCACTCACGAACGACGCGACCGACCCGGTGTCCGGCATGCCCGAGTTCAAGGTGTGCGCGGTCCGCGTCGAGCGGGTCGCCGACGACGTCGGGCCGGCCACGGCCCGCGTGCTGCAGGAGGTCGAGTCGTGAGGATCGTCGTCGTGGGTGCCGGGATGGTCGGCCACCGGTTCGTCGAGGAGGCGCTGCGGCTCGACCCCGCCGCCGACGTGGTGCTGCTGGGCGAGGAGTCGTACGAGCCGTACAAGCGCGTCCTGCTGTCGGAGCTGGTCGCCGGTCGCACCGACCTCGCGTCGCTGACGCTGCCCGAGGCGTCCGGCGCCCGGGTCCGGCGCGGCGTGCGGGCGGTCGAGCTCGACCTCGCCGCCCGACGGGTCCGGCTCGACGACGGGTCCGACGAGCCGTGGGACCACCTCGTGCTGGCCCTGGGGGCGCGGGCGCGCGTGCTGCCCCTCGCAGGTCTGGACGCCGGTGGCGGCCGGCTCGTCGGCGGG
>NZ_JAMXRU010000204.1 GCF_024124745.1 Aeromicrobium sp. CnD17-E | reverse complement strand
GCGAGCGTCGTGAGCGCGGCGCGCGACGGCGTGCCGCTGCTGGCCCGGACCGCGACCCTGCGCGCCGCGCTGCTCCTCGGCACGGCGGTGGCCGCGACGTTCGGCGACGCGCCCCTCGCGGCGCACCAGATCGCGACGTCGCTCGTCACCTTCCTCGCGTTCGCGATGGACGCGATCGCCATCGCCGGCCAGACGCTCACCGGGCGCACCCTGGGCGCCGGGGACGCCGAGGGCACCCGGGAGCTCACGCGGCGCATGATCACGTGGGGCGTCGGCACCGGTCTGCTCGCGGGGCTGCTGCTGCTCGCCGTCTCCCCGGTCGTGGGGTCATGGTTCACCTCCGACGAGCAGGTGCACGCGGCGCTCGTCCCGGCGCTCGTGGTGGTCGCGGCGGTGCAGCCCGTCTCCGGTGTGGTGTTCGTGCTCGACGGTGTCCTCATCGGGGCGGGCGACGGCGTGTACCTGGCGTGGGCGGGTCTCGCGGTGCTGGCGGCCTACGCGCCGCTCGCGCTGCTGACCGGTTCGCTCGGTGCCGGGCTCGCCTGGCTGTGGCTCGCCTACGGCGGTTTCCAGCTCGCCCGCCTGGTCACCCTGTGGCTGCGGCAGCGCGGCACCGCCTGGATGGTGCTGGGCGCCTGAGCGTCAGCGTCGCCAGTACCCGGACACGTCGAGGCAGTCGCGCGGGACGGACCGGTCGGCCCGCCAGTGGGTCCGCACGTCGCGGGCGGCGGTCGACTCGCCGGCCATCCAGGCGTAGACCTGCCCCGCCGGCCAGTCGAGGTCGCGGACCGCGTCGAGCAGCAGCGTCGTGGTCCCCGGCTCGGCGCCCGCCGGTCGGTGCAACCAGGTCACCTCGACGCCGTCGCGCACGGTGAGGTCCTGCTCGTCCTGGGGTCCGGAGACCTCCACGACGACGTGGGCGGGCGGACCCGGAGGCAGCTCCTCGAGGAAGCGCCCGATCGCCGGCAGGGCCGTCTCGTCGCCGGCCAGCACGAACGCGTCGACGTCGTGCGGGAAGGCCTGCCCGACGGTGGGTCCGGCGATCCACGCGAGGTCGCCGGGCCGGACCCGCTCGGCCCAGCCGGCCGCCTGTCCGTGGCCGTGCCGCACGAAGTCGAGGTCGACCTCGTCGGAGGTCACCCGGCGCGGCGTGTAGTCCTTGCCGAGCGGGCGCACGCCCTCCGTCGTGTAGTCGAGCCCGTCGGGACGCTGCCGCGGGAGCACCGGCCGGTCGGCCTCCGGGGCGGGCACGAAGACCTTCACGTGGTCGTCGAAGCCGGGCGAGGCGAACGCCGGCAGCGTCGACCCGTCGAGGCTGCGCTCGGCGAGGGCCGGACCCGCGAGCGTGAGCCGACGCATGCCCGGCGTCACGTCCTCGACGCGGACGACCTCCAGCTCGCGCAGCACCGCCACGTGGGTCGTCGTCGTTCGTCGCAGCTTCGGCACGCGGACACCCTAGACCGGCTCAGTCGTCGGCCTGGAAGCCGACCGTGGCCCACCGCGGCTGCTCGAACGACGCGGCGCCGACGTTGACGACGCCTGGGCGGACGGCCAGGACCGTGGGCGTGACCGCGAGCGGGACGACGACGGCCTCGCGGCGCAGCGCCGCCTCGAGCCGCGCCGTGGACGCCGTCCGGGC
>NZ_JAMXRU010000203.1 GCF_024124745.1 Aeromicrobium sp. CnD17-E | reverse complement strand
CGCCTCGACCCGCAGACGGTGCCGACCGGGCGGCAGGCTCGCCGCGCGCCGCGCCACCGCGTCGGCGAGCCCCTCCCGGACGCTGCTGCCGTAGACGGCGCGGACGCTGGCGTCGAGACGGGCCAGGTGCGACGCGACGTCGACGGCTCGCCCGTCGTCGACGAGCAGGGTGGTGAACACGCCGCGACCCACGTCGGCGGACCAGTCGCGCGACGACCGGTGCGGCGCCGAGACCGCGGGTGCGGGACGCGGCACGTCGTCGACGAGGCTGCCCCCGACGGCCTCGACCACCGGACGCGCCTTCACGAACACCTCGGCCAGCTCGGCGTGCGGGTCGGAGTCGGCCACGATGCCGCCGCCCACGCCGAGCCACGCCCGCCCCTGCGCCATCTCCACGGTGCGGATGACGACGTTGGCCTCGAGACCGGCGAGCGGGCTCACGTGGCCGATCGCGCCCGTGTACGCCTCCCGCCCGGTCGCCTCGAGTGCAGCCGCCACCTCCATCGCTCGCACCTTCGGCGCACCGGTGACCGACCCCGGGGGGAACGTGGCCCGCCACAGGTCGGCGTCGTCGACGTCGGGCGCGAGGTGGCCCACGACGTCGGAGACCAGCTGCCACACGGCGTGCCGCTCCGGCCGGACGAGGGCGGGCACCCGCACGCTGCCCGGTGCGCACACCCGGCCGAGGTCGTTGCGCATCAGGTCGACGATCATCACGTTCTCGGCACGGTCCTTCGCCGAGGCCGCGAGCGTCTCGGCCGCCGCGGCGTCGTCCTGCGGCCCGACGCCGAGCGGCGCCGTGCCCTTGATCGGCGACGTCAGCACCTCGTGGCCCGTGCGGCGCAGGAAGAGCTCCGGCGAGAACGAGGCGACGCCCTCGCCACTGCCGGCCGGGCCGCCCACGAACGCGCCGTAGGCCGGGCGGAGGCGCTGGGCGCCCGCGCAGAAGACGTCGACCGGGTGGCCCTCGACCTGGCCCTCCAGACGCGCGCAAAGGTTCACCTGGAAGAGGTCGCCCGCGTGCACGTGCTCGACGGCGCGAGCGACCGCCGCCACGTGCTCCTCGGGCGACGGCACCAGCCGCAGCGGGCCGACGTGGTGCGCCACCGGCTCCGGCGCGGGACCCTCGAGCGCCGCCAGCACCGGCGCGACGTCGACGTCGCCCAACCACTCCAGCCACCACGTGCCCCGGCTGCGTCGCAGCACCCACGCGTAGAACGCCAGCCGCGCGTCAGGCTGCTCGACGGGTCGGGCACGGGCCGGCGGCACCCGCTCCAACCGCCCGCCGAGGCGGTACCCCCACAGACCGATCCAGCCACCCCCGAAGCCGGCCGCCCCGTCGGCCGACGCCCGGGGCGCCACCTCGGGCACCGGCAGGTCGAACGGGTCGTCGACGTCGGGGTCGAGCACCCGCACGGGGTCGCAGGCCACCAGCGCGTCGCCCTGGTGCCACGCACCGACCAGCGCCACCGGACGGTCGCGGTCGCGGAAGCGTCGCAGCACCTCCAGCGGACCCTCGTCGAGCCCGAGGCGCCGCCGGTGCGCCGTCACGGCCGCACCGGCACCCCAGGCCGTACCGTCCGCCGCCCGGGGCCCGGCACCCCAGGCCGAACCGTCCGCCGCCCGGGGCCCGGCACCCCCGGCTGCACCGTCCG
>NZ_JAMXRU010000202.1 GCF_024124745.1 Aeromicrobium sp. CnD17-E | reverse complement strand
TCTTCAGCCGCGCGGCGGCACGCCAGCGCAGCACCTGCACGTGGCGCGACCCGGTGGCCAGCCGGTGCCAGACGTGCGTCGGCACCGCACCCAGCCGCAGGATCGGGCCGTCGTCGTCGGCGACGTCGAGCGTCCACCCGTCGTCGGCCAGCCGGGCGGCGACCGTGCGCAGGTCACCACCGCTACGCCCCGCGACGAGCACGTCGAGGTCACGGCTGTGCAGGACGACGCGGTGGCCGACGGACGTCACGCGCGCCGACGCCACGGTGCCGCTGTCGCGCAGCAGCTCCACGGTGACGTCCGCGGCGAGCCCGGGCATGTCAGCGGCGCGCCGGGTCGGCGCCCGGCAGGTCGTCGTCGCTCGTGGTCACGCGCACCGTGCCGTTGAAGCGCCACAGCGCGCGGGGGGCGTCGGGGCCGGTGTCCCGCGGCACCTCCACGTCGAGGTCGCGCAGCTCGTAGTTGACGGCGGCGCCACGTCCGGTGAGGTACTCCCACATCTCGCGACCGAGGTCGGTCCAGTCGGTCACCGGCTGCGGTCCGGCAGCCTGTCCGCTCAGGTCGCGGTCGTGCTGGGGGGTGGTGGTCATGTCGGATCCTCCTGTCAGGGGTGCCTCCAGCGTGACCAGCGCCCGAGGGTGCGGCAACTCGAACGGGACGGCCGTCGACTCGCCGCGCGACCCCTCGCGACCGGCGGATACGCTCGGACCCATGCGCGCCTGGACGGGACCCGAGGTCCCCACGATCGAGCTTCCCGGGGTCGACGTCCCGCCGCTGCGGATCCACGACACCCGCACGTCGGGACTCGTCGAGTCAGCCCCCGAGCAGGTGGCGCGGCTCTACGTCTGCGGCATCACGCCCTACGACGCGACGCACCTCGGGCACGCCTCCACCTACCTCACCTTCGACCTGCTGCAGCGTCAGTGGCTCGCGCGCGGACTCGACGTCTCCTACACCCAGAACGTCACCGACGTCGACGACCCGCTGCTCGAGCGCGCCACGGCGACGGGCGTCGACTGGCAAGAGCTCGCCGAGCGCGAGACCGAGCTGTTCCGCACCGACATGTCCGCCCTGCGCGTCCTGGCACCCCAGCACTACGTGGGTGCGGTGGAGTCGATCGACCTCGTCACCGCACTGGTGGAGCGTCTGGGCGACGCCGTCTACCGGGTCGACGACGACCTCTACTTCGACGTGCACGCCGACGCCGCCTTCGGCTCGGTGTCGGGGCTGGACGACGACACGATGCGTCGCGTGTTCGGCGAGCGCGGCGGCGACCCCGACCGGCCCGGCAAGCGGCATCCGCTCGACTGCCTGGTCTGGCAGGCACCCCGCGAGGGCGAGCCCTCCTGGGAGTCGCCGCTCGGTCCCGGCCGTCCCGGCTGGCACGTGGAGTGCGCGGCGATCGCGCTCGAGCACCTCGGCACCGACTTCGACGTGCAGGGCGGCGGCTCCGACCTCGCGTTCCCGCACCACGAGATGTCCGCGTCGGAGGCGCGCGTCGCCACCGGCGAGGAGTTCGCCCGCGCCTTCGTGCACGCCGGCATGGTCGGCTTCGAGGGCGAGAAGATGTCGAAGAGCAAGGGCAACCTCGTCCTCGTGTCGCGGCTGCGCGACTCCGGGACCGACCCGATGGCCATCCGGCTCGCCCTGCTCGCCCACCACTACCGCAGCGACTGGGAGTGGTTCGACGCCGATCTGTCGGCCGCCGAGGAGCGTCTCGCGCGCTGGCGCACCGCCGTCGGGCGGCGGGCGACGGCGCCGGCCGACGACGTCGTGCGCGACGTGCTGG
>NZ_JAMXRU010000201.1 GCF_024124745.1 Aeromicrobium sp. CnD17-E | reverse complement strand
GGCGTGGTCGGGGGCGCCCGGGTGGACGGGGCCCAGCGCGCACACGGCGACGTCGACGGCCGACGCACCGGCCAGCCGAGTCCCGAGGTCGTCGTCCTCGACGTCGAGGACGTCGGCACCCGCGAGCGCCGCGGTGTCGTCGGCGTGGCGCGAGACGGCGAGCACAGGTCCTTCGCGCAGGGCCAGCAGGCTGCGACCGACGCGCGTGCGCGGGCCGACCACGACCAACGGCACGGTGCCGGCGGGGACGGGGTCGACGACGTCCGGGCCGGCGTCCGCTCGCAGGGCCGCGCTGCTCGACGTGGCGGTCATCGCGCACCTCGCTGCAGCACGGCCTCGAACCGGTCGGCGCAGCCGGCCAGCGAGAACTCCTGCTCGGCGAGCTCACGCGCCTGCGCACGCACGGTGTCGCGCCGCTCGTCGTCGGCGAGCAGGGCGTCGACCCAGGCCGCCGCCGCGGGCAGCGAGGCCGCCTCGGGACGGCCGACGTGGCCACCGGCGCGCTCGACCAGGTCGGAGGCGGCGTTCTCCTCGGGCATCAGGCCGACGACGGGGCGGCCTGCGCACAGGTAGGAGAGCGTCTTGGACGGCACCGAGAACGCCCCCGCCTGCTGGTCGAGCAGCACGACGAGGACGTCGCCGCTGCCGAGCACCTCGGGAAGACGCTCGTAGGGCTGGAAGGGCAGCAGGGTGAGCGGGACGTCGAGGCGGTCGGCCTCGGCGCGGATCACGTCGGCCGCGGGGCCCTCGTTCACGACGACGAGCCGCACGGGACGACCGAGCTCGCGCACGGCGGCCGTCAGCCGCACCAGCAGGGCCGGGTCGTGCTTGAGGCCGAGGGTCCCGGAGTACAGGAGGGTCTGGACGTCGTCGAGCTCGTGCTCCACGGCCCAGTCGTTCTTGCGCTGGACGGGCACGATCTCGTCGAGCGGGGCCCAGTTGGCGATGACGGTCGTCTTGTCCGCCGTGCCCCACCGCTCGTGCACCGGGACGAAGGAGTCGGCGATGACGACCACCTGGCTGGCACGCCGCGACGTCCAGCGCTCGGCCAGGTCGAACGCGAGCGCGACGGCACGGAAGGAGCGCGAGAGCTTGGCGCCGGCGAAGGACCGGACGGCCACCGAGTAGACGTCCTGGTGCCACAGCACCCAGGGCTGGCGGAACATCGCCATGGCGGCGGCGAAGACGACGAGCGTCGGGATCTGCACGTTCGACATGAGCGCGACGTCGGGACGGACGCGGCGCACGTGGCGCACGAGCTCGACACCGAGGCGCACCTCGAGGAGCAGCCGCTGCACGAAGCGGCCCTTGTCGAAGACGATGCCGTCGCCGACGGTCTCGAAGCGGATCGTCTCGCCGGGCTGCGCCTCGAGACGGCCCTTGCCGGAGACGTAGGCGTTGCAGGTGGAGTGCGTCACGTCGTGCCCGCGCCGGGCGAGCTCGCGGCTGAGCTGGGCCTGGAACGGGTGCCCGCTGTAGTCGTGCACGAGGACGCGCATTCGACCTCCACTCGTGGTCACCGCTTCTCGGTGTCGCACGGGTCAACGAGGCGCGGCACCCGGGGTTACGTCCGCGGCGGCTCGTGGAGGGACTTTCGTCACACGGTCGGGTCGCGTCCCTCGTCGAGCGCCTTCCACGGGTCCTCGACGACCGGGCGGCGCGACGGCGCGTCGTAGCGTCCGCTCATGCCGGGCCAGGCGCGTCCGTGTCGGACCACGACGGCGCCGAGCAGCGCCGCGACCGCGAAGCCGCCGGCCGCGACGAACGGCCACGGCGACGTCGCGACGCG
>NZ_JAMXRU010000200.1 GCF_024124745.1 Aeromicrobium sp. CnD17-E | reverse complement strand
CGCCGGCGGCCTGCAGCCCGAGCACGAGCACGAGGGCGGCGGCCCCGGCGGGCCCGACGTCGCCGGAGCGCATGACGGCGAGCGTGCGGTCGCGGTCGTAGGACGACGTGAGCCCGTCGGCGGTGTCGGCCAGGCCGTCGAGGTGGAACGCCCGGGTGCCGAGGGCGAGGAGCCCGACGACCAGCAGCCCCGCGACGAGCGGCGCGAGACCGGCGGCGTGGGCCACCAGCACGAGCAGCGTGGCGGCGACGGCGAGCGGGAGCACGGCGAGCGGCGCGAGCAGCATCGCACCACCGGCCACCCGCCGATCGACCGTGCGCGGCGGTCGCACCGGCCAGGCGCTAAGCGTGCCGACAGCGAGCCGCCAGGCGTCGAGGGTCACGACACCGTCACCCGGACCTCAGCGTTCGCGGGCAGGCTGGGCGTCGAGCCGGTCAGGAGGGCGTGGGCGTAGGCGATGAGGTCGCCGTGGCTGACGACGAGCGTGCTGTCGAGCGGCTGGCGGGCCACGAAGGTGCGGATCCGCTCCAGCACGTCGTCGACCGTCTCGTCGAGACCACGCTCGACGAGCAGCGGGTCCTCCACGACGTCGAGCCCCAGGTGCGCGGCGACGAGGTCGGCGCTCTCCCGCGCCCGGACCAGCGGCGAGCACACCACGGCTGTCACGCCCGACTGCTCCAGCGTGTGGGCGGCCGCGACGACCTGCGCGCGACCCCGCTCGGTGAGCGGCGGGTGCGCGGTCCGGCCCTGCTCACGACCGGCGACGTTCCAGGTGGACTCGCCGTGACGCATCCAGAACAGGCGGATCACGACAGGACGTCCACGACGTGGCCGACCACGGTGACGGCCGGCGCGCCGATGCCGCTCTCGGCCACGACGTCGGCGATGGTGGCGACGGTGCCGTCGACGCGACGCTGGCTCGGCAGGCCCGCGTCGGCCACGACCGCGGCCGGGGTGCGCGGGTCGAGGCCGCCCTGCACCAGCGCCTCGGCGATGGCGGGGAGCGTGCGCACCCCCATCAGCACCACGAGGGTCGTGCCGGTGGAGGCGAGCGCCTTCCAGTCGACGGTGCAGTCGGGGTGCCCGGGCGGCACGTGTCCCGAGACCACGGTGAACCCCTGGGTGGTGCCGCGGTGGGTCACGGGGATGCCGGCGAGCGCGGGCGCGGACACCGACGACGTGACACCGGGGAGCACCCGCACGGGCACGCCGGCCGCGGCGCAGGCCAGCGCCTCCTCGCCACCACGACCGAACACGAACGGGTCGCCGCCCTTGAGCCGGACCACGCGACGCCCGGCCAGGGCGTGCTCGACCAGCAGGTCGTTGATGGTCTCCTGCGGCGTCGAGCGGCCGCCGGGCACCTTGGCGACGTCGATGACGAGCGCGTCGGCGCGGACGGCGTCGAGCGCCGCCAGGGGCACGAGCCGGTCGGTGACGACGACGTCGGCCTCGGCGAGCGCGCGCTGGCCGCCGACCGTCATGAGGTCGGGGTCGCCCGGGCCGGCGCCGACGAGCACGACCTCGCCCGGCTGCGGACGAGGGACACCCGTGGGCTCGGCGGCGGGGGTGTCCTCGCCGTCGGGCAGCCGGACCACCACGTCGGACTCGAGCACGTCGTCGAGCACGAGGTCACGCGTGCGCCAGGACACCAGGCCGCGGTCGACGAGGTCCTCGAGGGTGGCGACGAGCTCCTCGGCCACCACCGTGACGGTGTGGCCCTGCGCGAGGTGCGCGGAGACGGCCGCCGCGGCGCGCAGGCCACCGCCCACGACGAGCACACGCCTCACGGACGGGCCTCCTGCAGGACGACCTCGAGGGCCGCGAGGAAGCGGCGGGCGACGTCGGGCGCGCGGACGGCGAGGCGCACCCAGCGGTCGTCGAGGCCGGGGAACGTGTCGGCGCGGCGCACGGCCCAGCCGGCGG